>CAYZMV010000057.1:6180-7455 GCA_964479635.1 uncultured Clostridium sp.
GTAGGTTATGATGATGCTGGTCAATTAACTGAAAAAGTTAGAAGAAAACCCTATTCAATAATACTTTTAGATGAAATCGAAAAAGCTCATCCAGATGTATTTAACATTCTTCTTCAAATATTAGATGATGGCAAACTTACAGATTCGCAAGGAAATACAGTAAGTTTTGAAAATACTATAATTATTATGACATCAAATGCTGGTTCTAATTTAAATAATAATTCTATAGGTTTTGGTAAACAAACTATAGATAAGGGAAAAATTGAATCTGCTTTAAAAGAAACTTTTAGACCTGAATTTTTAAATAGGGTTGATGAAATAGTTGTTTTTGATAGTTTAAATGAAGAACAATTATTACAAATTGTGGATTTATTATTAAAATCAACGTCTAATGCTTTGGCTAATAAAGATATTAATTTAGAGGTATCTTCTGAGGCAAAAAATTACATATTAGAAAAAGGAACAGATTTAAAATATGGGGCAAGACCTTTAAGACGTGCTATTCAAAGATATATCGAAGATCCGATTTCTGATATGATTTTAAAATCGGAAGTGTTTGCCGGTCAGACAATTTTAGTAGATTTAAATGACAATGAATTAATATTTTATATAAAATAGTTTATGGAGGAAATATGTTTAAACACATACCAAATATTTTAACAATAATACGATTTTTATTAATACCAATAATTATAGGGTTTGCACTTGCACATAATTATATTGCAGCAATAATAGTGCTTACGATATCTGGATTAACCGATATACTTGATGGCTATATTGCTAGAAAATTTAATTTTATAACCAATTTTGGAAAGTTAATGGATCCTTTAGCAGATAAAGCCACACAATTAGCAGTTTTAGGAATTTTAACCATACAAAAAATTATTCCAATATGGATTATAGTTATTGTTATTATAAAAGAATTATTAATGATTTTCGGAGCTTCCTTCCTTTATGGTAAAGAACTTGTGGTTTCTAGTAAATGGTATGGCAAACTTGCAACAGTATTATTCTATGTAGCGATTGTGTGCTCACTATTTACAGAATTTTGGAACAGCACATTAAGAGGACATCCAGAATATAGCTTGCCAATGCTTCCAGATTTTCATAAATACATATATTATGTAGCTATAATTTTAACAATATTTTCTTTAATAATGTATGCTAAAGTATTCTTTGTACAGGGTTATTTAAAAAAAGGAAAAAAACAAGAAAATGAAGAAAAATAAAAATTAAAAAGCCCGTTTAGTTTTATTACCTAAACGGGCTTTTATT
>CAYZMV010000058.1:0-7442 GCA_964479635.1 uncultured Clostridium sp.
TGTGGACGCATTAATTGAAGAAAAAGAGGAAGAATTAAATATTTTAAATGTTGATGAATTTACTGAAGAAATAATCCGTCAGCGTGAGGAAATTTCTGATCAGATAAAAGCTTTAAATGATTTAAAAGCAATGGCAAAAAAATATGGATTTGATATTTCAGTTCCTGCTAAAAATGCTAAAGAAGCAGTTCAATGGCTATATTTTGGATACCTAGGAGCTATAAAAGATCAAAATGGTGCTGCAATGAGCCTTGGTAGAACCTCTACATTCTTAGATATATATTTTGAAAGAGATTTAGCTAAAGGATTAATAACAGAAAAAGATGCTCAAGAGATAATGGATCATTTTGTTATGAAGTTAAGAATGGTAAGATTTTTAAGAGCTCCTGAATATAATGCTTTATTTAGCGGAGATCCTGTATGGGTAACCGAAAGCATTGGCGGAATGGGTGTTGATGGTAGAACTTTGGTTACTAAAAATTCATTTAGAATACTTCATACATTAACAACACTTGGTCCTGCTCCAGAACCAAATTTAACGATTTTATGGTCTACAAGATTGCCAGAAGGCTTTAAAAGATTTGCAACCAAATTATCTATTCAAACATCTTCTATTCAATATGAAAATGACGATTTAATGAGGGTAAATTTAGGCGATGATTATGGAATAGCTTGTTGTGTATCTGCTATGAAAATTGGTAAACAAATGCAATTTTTTGGAGCAAGAGCAAATCTTGCAAAAGCATTACTTTATGCTATAAATGGTGGTAGAGATGAAATTTCTGGAAAGCAGGTAACTCCAAAGTTTGAGGCTATTACTTCGGAATATTTAGACTATGATGAAGTTATGGAAAAATTTGATGCAATGTTAGATTATGTTGCAAAAATATATATTAAAGCATTAAATGCAATTCACTATATGCACGATAAATATTCGTATGAGGCATTAGAAATGGCACTTCACGATAGAGATGAAAATATTTTAAGAACAATGGCCTGTGGCATAGCCGGTATTTCAGTAGTGGCTGACTCACTTTCTGCAATTAAATATGCTAAAGTTAAAACAATTAGAAATGAAGATGGATTAGTTGTTGATTATGAGGTTAAAGGAGACTTCCCTAAATACGGAAATGATGATGATAGAGTTGACCAAATTGCTGTTGATTTAGTAAAAACATTTTTAAATAAATTACAAAAGCATCATACTTATAGGCACTCAAAACATACTTTATCTATTCTTACTATTACATCAAATGTAGTATATGGTAAAAATACAGGAAGTACCCCTGACGGAAGAAAAGCCGGAGAGCCTTTTGGTCCCGGTGCAAATCCTCTGCATGGTAGAGATACAAATGGTGCTCTTGCAGTATTAAATACAATAGCAAAATTGCCTTATGAATATGCAGAAGATGGCATTTCGTATACATTTGCAATTACTCCTTCAACACTTGGCAAAGAAGAAAATACAAGAATATCTAATTTAGTAAATCTTTTAGATGGATATTTTGCAAATACGGGGCACCATATTAATGTAAATGTATTTGATAGATCATTATTAGAAGATGCAATGGAGCATCCAGAAAAGTATCCACAACTTACAATAAGGGTTTCGGGATATGCTGTTAATTTTGTTAAATTAACTAGAGAACAGCAATTAGATGTAATTAATAGAACTATACAAGATAGATTTTAGTTAATAAAATTATAAGGCATAATATTGCATACAATATTATGCTTTTAATCTTTAAGGGAGAAAAAATATGATAGAATATGATTCAACTAAATATGCTAGAAT
This sequence comes from uncultured Clostridium sp., assembly GCA_964479635.1. Taxonomy (GTDB): domain Bacteria; phylum Bacillota; class Clostridia; order TANB77; family CAG-508; genus CAG-452. Next base: position 1,796 of record CAYZMV010000058.1, read on the forward strand.
ACACTCAATAGAATCTTTTGGAACTGTAGATGGACCTGGTATAAGATTTGTAATTTTTATGCAAGGTTGCTTGTTAAAATGTAAATACTGTCATAATAGAGATACTTGGGATGTGGATAAAGGAACTATTATTTCATTAAATGATATTCTAAATAAAATTGAAAGATATAAGTCATATATACTTCCTTCGGGAGGCGGTGTTACTGTAACTGGTGGAGAGCCTTTATTGCAAACTAAATTTTTAATAAATCTTTTTGCAGAACTTAAAAAACGTAAAATTCCCACAGCAATAGATACATCTGGAATGTTTGATATTACAGAAGATATAAAAAAATTACTAAGTCTTACTGATTTAGTATTGCTAGATATTAAACATATTAATGATGAAAAGTGTAAAAAATTAGTAGGTTTTTCTAATAAAAAAGAATTAAACTTTGCTAGATATTTAAGCAATAATAATATACCTGTTTGGATTAGGCAAGTTATAATACCCGGAATTACAGATGATACAAATGATTTATTAGAATTGAAAAATTTTATTTCTTCTTTAAAAAATGTTAAAAAAGTAGAATTAATGCCATATCACGAATTAGGCAAATTTAAATGGAAAAATCTCGGTCTTAAATATGAATTAGAAGGTGTCCCAACTGCGACTTCTGAAGACATATCTAGAGCAAAAAACTTTTTAGAAATATAATTATTCAAAAAATGGGATCTGTCCCTTTTGTTGAATTTTTATTTTAATAATTCTATTGCTTTTTGTAATTGCTCATCTTCCTCTGTTTCTTTATCTTCTTCAATTATTTCATCTGGTTCTATTCCCTGTTTGTTTATTTTAGTTCTGTTTGGAGTATAAAATTCCTGTATTGTTAGTTTTAATGCTCCGCCTGTTGAAACTGGTACAATTTCTTGCATAACCCCTTTTCCAAAAGTTTGTGTTCCTACTGCTTTTGCTACGCCATTATCTTTTAATGCCCCTACTAATATTTCCGAAGCACTGGCTGTATTTTCATTTGTTAAAATTATTACTTGCATTTCAGAGTTAATTCTCGCATCCATTTCTGTTTTAGTAACATTTTCTTCTCCATCTTTACCTACTTCAATCATTACTGTTTTATCTTTCGGTAAAAGTAATTCTGCTATATCTACTGCCTCTGCTACAACTCCGCCTCCATTATCTCTAACATCTATAATTAACGATTTTATTCCTTTATCTAATAATTTATCTAATTTTCCTTCAAATTCTCCGAGCACATCCACCATCAAATGACATTAATTGAATATATCCTATATTGTTATTTAATACTTCTGTTTCTATATTGTTTATTACAACTCTTCTTCTTGTAACTGTTTTAGTTATTATTTCTTCATTTCTTTGTATCTCTAAATCTACAGTTGTTCCTTCTTCTCCTTTTACTCTTTTTGCTACCACATCTAGTTCAAGACCTGTTATATCTTCACCATTAACTTTTTTTATGATATCTCCTATTTTTAAATCTGCTTCCTCTGCAGGTGAATCTTCTATTGGCAATAGAACAACTACATTTCCATATTTATCTTGTGTCATATATATTCCTATTCCAACATAGTTTCCATTTACATCAACCATTAATTCTTCATATTCATCTTTTGTCAAATATTGTGTATATTCATCCCCTATACCTGCAACATATCCTTTTATAGCATATTCATTCATTTTATCTTCATCTAATTCACCTAAATAGTATTTATCTAAATATGCTTTTATTTTTCCTACTTTTTCATCAATAGATTGTGTTTCATCAACACCTAAAGCTTTTATTAGTCCTTTCCCTTGTTTGAAATATAAATTGTTTAGCAAAACTGTTGTTAATATAAATGTTATTGTTGCTGTTACTAAAACTGTCATCAGTATTTTATATATGTTGTTTTTTTTCTCAAAATTCATTGTTATTCCTCCCAAAAGGTATTATATTAAATATTCCAAAATTTATGAAATTCTAAAAATTCAGAGGGCGCAATTACGCGCCCAGACTAAACAAAAAAGTTTTAACCTAAAAATACTTTTTATAAATAATTCCTTGGATCCCTTCTGCAGTCTCCGGGACCACCACCATAAATCCACGTATAAGGAGATACTCTTACTTCAAAATGCAAATGAGGACCAGTTGAATTTCCAGTATTGCCACTTTGCATTATAAGCTGTCCCTTTGAAACGACAGCACCTTCAGAAACATAGAATACACCATTTCCGTGTCCATAATATGTACGCAAACCATTCGCGTGTTGAATTATAGTACATTGTCCAAGTCCACCAGCCCTATACCCTGTAGCAAGAACAACTCCGTCTCCCGCAGCATATACCGATGTGCCAACTGGAACTCCATAATCTAAAGCTCCGTGGTACGTACCATTACTGTAGTACATTGTTGCGGTAATTACATTTGACTTAACAGGTCGTTGAAAAATTCCACTACCTCCGAAATTGACAGAATCTCCACTACCTGATGGTTTTACTGTTCCATTATTTAATCCTTTAATTTGGTCTTCATATTGTTTTTCCATCGTTCTTAATTGTTGCTCTAACTCTCTATTTTCTGAATTTAATTTATCTATTTGTTCTTGTAATAATTTATCCTTTTCATTTAATTCAGATACCTGTTTTTCTTTCTGTGTTTGTGAATCTTTTAATGCTTTTGTAGTTTCTTCTTTATTATTTTTTATAGTTTCTACTTGTGTTTTACTAGTCTCTAAAGTATTTTTTGATTCTTCTATTTCACTTTTATTTTTTTCAATTTGTTCCAACAATTCATTATCTTTTTCAGCTATTTCACCAACCACATACCAATTAGATATCATATCCCATAAAGATTCTGCACCTAATATTACATCTAAATATGTAGTTTCACCTGCCTCATACTGTGCTATAATTCTAGCTTGAAGCATCTTTTCTTGTTCATCATATTTTTTTTCTGCTTCATCTAATTTACTTTGTGCAGATGAAATTGAATCTTCCAAATCTGATAATTGCACATCCAACTCATCTATTTGGTTTTGATATTGAGTAATTTGATTCGTTAGAGTTTGTATTTGTTTATTTGCTTCATTTATTTGTTCCCCAACTTCCTCTTGCTCTTCTTCTATTTCTTCTCTTTTTTTCTCATTTTCTGTTACTTCATTCTTCTTTCCGTTTATATCAGATTGTGTAACCTGTGTCGCTGCGAAAGTCATCATCATATTAGTAAACAATATAGCTATTATTAGTATTAAAGCAATTACTACTTTCTTTTTCATATTCTCTCCTCCGTTTTTTTTAATTTATTTCTTCATTAGTTTGATTATTATCATTTGTTTCTTCCATATTAATGCTTTCATTGTCCTCTTTATTTTCTTCCTCAATTAAATATTTTGATTGATTTCCTAAAAACTCCAATGAATCTATTGGCGTTCCATTTATCCTTACCTCAAAGTGTAAGTGAGGTCCGGTAGACCATCCCGTTGAGCCTGATTTCATTATTAAATCGCCTTTTTTAACTTCTTGACCTATTTGAGCAATTAATTCTGACCCGTGACCATATAAAGTTGTTATTCCGCCTCCGTGGTCAATTACTACCATATTTCCATACGATGTTGAATATGTTGACTGTATAACCGTTCCATCATTTGATGCTATTACATAACTTCCTGTTGGCATTGCAATATCTGTTCCAGTATGTACTCTATTTACTTTAAGAACTGGATGAAATCTCATACCAAATCTGGATGTAACTGTTGTATACCCCGGTGCTGGCCAAATAAATTCTCCACCTACAAACTCATCGCCAATATTTAATTTGGTTAATAATGTTATTTGTGCCTCTACGTTGTTTAATTCTGCTTGATACTTGTCTATTCTTTCTTGCATAGCTTTCTCATCATCCGAAAGCTTTGCTATATAACTATTTCTAATTATTTTAGAATTTTCTAATGAAATTGTAGCCTTTTCTTTATTTTTCTTTAATGTACTTAGATTTTCTTTTCTTTTAGTTAATGTTTGTTGTATACTTTCAATTTGTGATTTCTGTCTTTCAATATTTTCTAGTATATCATTATCATACTCAGCTATTTTTCCTATTAAATAATAATTAGAAATAAATTCTGATACACTATTAGAATTTAATAATACATCTAAATAATAAATATCTCCAGCTTCATATACAGCTATAATTCTGTTTTCAAATGTTTCTTTTTGAATTTTGTAATTTTCTTCTATTACATTTAAATTTGATGTTACCTTTTCTATTTCTTCTGTTATTTCAGTTAAATTTTCTTCTAGTGAAGAAATTTCATTTTCATAAGTACTAATTTGTGTATTTAAATTATTTAATTGTTCCAAATTTTCTGTAAGTTCAATTTGTAAATCTTGTATTTGCTCATTTGTACCTGATATTTCTTCTTGTATTTCATTCTTTTTATTTTGCAAATCATCTAAATTTTCTGCCCCAACTATAGTAGCAAATGACATTATACATACTATCATTATACTTAAAGTTATGTACCATATTTTTTTATTCATCATTAGTCACCCTCTTAAACCTCAAGGTACTTCTTCATAGATATTGCACTACCAACTAAACCTATTCCAACTCCTAATAACAAATATACTAATATTATCTGCCATAACATATCACCAAAGCTTAATAAATTCATAGATAACTTTTGCCACGTTTCAGATTGTACTAGTTTAGTTGCAATAAAGTTATATCCTCCACCTACAACTAAAATTGATATTAGTCCCGAAAGCAATCCTATTATTACACCTTCTATCATAAATGGTGCTCTTATAAATCCATTAGTTGCTCCAACATATTTCATAATAGATATTTCTTTTCTTCTTGCGTGAACTGTAAGTTTTATTGTATTTGAAATAATGAATAACGATATTAATATTAATATTATAAACACACCTAACGTTACAATTTGGATTGTATTACCTATAGTTGATAGTGTTTCGATTGTATCACTTTTATTTTGTATTTCTTTTACATTATCTAATTTACGTATTTCATCATAAACTTGATTATTTAAAGATAAATCTGTTAATGTAATTATATATGAAACCTCAAAAAAATCTAAATCATAGCCTTCTATAGCTTTTGCATTTTTTCCGAATCTCTTTTTAATAGTGTTATATCCTTCTTCTTTTGATACAAATTCTATAGTATTTATTCCTTCAATTTTGCTTAAATCTTCTTTTAATTTATCTATTTGTTCTTGTGTTGCTTCTGGATACATAAATACCTGCATACCTTGCTTTTCTTCTAATCCACTAATTGCATTATTTAAGTTCCTACCTATTGTAAAGAATAATCCGAATATTAGCATTGTAGCACACATAACCCCTAAACAAGAAAACGTAGATTTTTTATTTTTAAATACATTTCTAAAACCTTCTGATAAAAAATATCCTATAACATTATATTTCACTTACTATACCCACCTTTTCTATCATCTCTTACAATTACGCCCTTATCTATTTCTATAACTCTTTTTTTCATTCTATCTACTATATCTTTTGCGTGTGTTGCAACAACTACTGTTGTTCCTCTTAAATTTATTTCATTCAACAAATTCATAATTTCCCACGCAGTATCTGGGTCTAAATTTCCTGTAGGCTCATCTGCAATTA
>CAYZMV010000059.1:0-7339 GCA_964479635.1 uncultured Clostridium sp.
GAACTTCTTGTGCTTCCTCTAGCCATTGTAAGTATTACCTGTGTTACATCTTCTACTTTGTTTTCTATATTTAAAACAGGTCTTTCTCTTCCTGTTATTTCGTCTTTTACTTTTTCTATTTCCACATCAAACGGATTTATTATGGTATCAGATGTTGGGCTGATGGTTACATTTATTCCTCCGAAGTGCTTCTGCAACGGCTTGATATTCTCCTTCTGCATCTAAAGCTAAACTTTCTATTCCCATTAAAACTGATGACCTTGAAATTAGTGTTTTCATTGTAACAGATTTTCCTGCTCCAGACTTTGCAAATATAACCATATTATAGTTTGTAAGGCTGTCGTGAAAATTATCAAATAAAATAGGAGTTCCTGTTTGTTTGTTAAATCCTAATGGTATACCTGAGGGATGTCCTACTTCTGACATTGTAAATGGAAAAACTGTAGCCATAGATGCACGATCAAATGTATGTACTTTTTTTATTTTGTCTGTCATTAGTGGTAAATTCGTTTGTAATGCTTCTTCTTGCATTGCCCAAGCCGATTTTATATCTATTAAATTTTTTGACATTTCTGTAGAAAGCATTTTAGTTAATTTGTCTAAATCCTTAAGGTTATATGCAAAAATAGTCGATACAATAGAACATTCAAATAATTTATTAAATCCCGATGCAATTTGATCTCTTAATTCTTCTGCTTCCATCCTTTTTTGTGATAACATACTTTCTCTGTTTATATTACCTTTATCTCTAGCTACTATTCTTTCGGTTTCTAGTTCATTTATTGTTTTATTTAATTGATTTTGTGACGTTGATTCGTGTATAGGATTGATATATAAAGATGTATTAATATCTCCAAATTCATACATATTTCTAAATAAATATGGGAAAGTTGCCATTCTAGGTAACGCAGATATAAAGAAACTTCTTGCATATCTTGTTGTATTAGATATTATCTCTAAATGATCTATATGTGAGGCATCTATTCCAGAAGGCGCAATCAGTTGTTTAATTGTTTTCGCTTTTAAAATTTGAAAATTTGACTCTTTGTCTTTATTATCTTCATTTTGTTCTTGTTCTTGTGGTTTTTGCTTTTTTAACATCTTTCTTTCCTCCTTTTGTTCTTGTATTTACACTTTCTTTTGCTTCTTCAACAATCTCATCCCCTAAATATTGTCTATTTTCTTCTATGAGCTGTTTTGCAAAATCATTTATTAACTCATCAATATTTTCTTCTTTTTCTTTTACCTTTCTTTGATTAGATGCAAATAATACTGCTTCCTCTGCTACATCTAATGCTTTATCTTCTATGGTTTGATCTATTGCCTTCATTCTTTTTTCCAAAACATCTGGTGCTGTTACATATAATTCATCAAACCCAGCCTGTTGTGCCTTATCTATTCCATATGTTTCTGATTCATCTCTGTTGTATGAATTATATAGTAAATCTATTAGTTCTTCTGAATCTAGTACTCTTCCCATAACTTCTGCTGATGATAATGATCTTATAATTGATTGACATCTAGTATATAATTCAGAAAATGCATTATCTCTTATTTCATCTTCTGAATAAAGCTCTTCTTCATCTGTGTTGTTTAAATAATAAGATGTAATAATGTAATATTTTTTTATTAAAATATTTTTATTTAGACTCATTCTTTCAGTATTTAATATTATATCTTTACCATACTCACATAAATTTTCTTGTCTGATTACTTCTAATTGTTGTTTTCTTATTTCTTCTTGACTAAAATTACCATTATTTTTCATTTTATTATATTTTGTTTCTTTTGCTGTTAGATCATCTTGTAAACTTCTTAATTTCTCTTTATACCTTTCCAAACTTTTTCCTAAATTAATTGTGCGTGTTTGAATATATATTTGAATTGGTGCTCTTAAAGTGTTTAAAACTTTCATAAATCCCATTTCAACTGAATTTTTTTCTATCTCAGACATTAAATCATAATTTATTCCCTGACATTCAATAACCATTAAAAATCTTTTTCCATCCTTTTGCACAATCATATTATCTTGAACTTTGTCAAATTCCATAAAATCATATATTGATTCAATGCTATACTCTTTATATGTTTTTGCCTTTTCATTTCCTTTTTCCTGTTTACCTTTTGCTGTTTTAGATTTAGATTTCTTGTTATTTTCAGTCAATGACATTTTAAAATATACTAAAGCCAATATAATTGTTACCACTACTAAAAAACACAATACTAAAAAAAGGATTCCCTGTATGTTCATTTTTCTTTTTCCTCCTTTGTGTAAACATAGATTCTATTCTTCTTCATTTTAAATTTTATTGCTTTTTTTATAACATCATCAATATTTTCTCCACTAACTTTTTTAGTAAATGCTATTCCCCCTAATTCTGGAACCTTACACGTTCCTACTATAAATCCTATTAGTGCAAAAACAAGTATTACAACAATGCCAACAGTTTTCATTCCTATTTGCTTAAAAATCCAATAAAAGAATACACCTATCATTCCCATTATAACAGTATAAATTAATGCTTTGGTTGAAAAAATATATAATATTCTACCGTTCACCTTTTACATCTCTTGGTATTTCATGTGTTCCCATATACATATCTCCTCATATATTTTCATTATATAACTTCATTATAGCAAATTATTTTTATATTGTAATTACTTTTTAACAAAAAAGATAAAATATAATATTTCTGTAACATTTCTGTAACATTTTTGTAATTAAAGACATATAAAGTCGATTTTTTTACCAAAATAAAAAGAGAAGAAAACTTTTTTCTTCTCTTTTTATTTTGGTATAGCTTATGATATTAACCAAATAATGTACTTGCAAATGTCGCAATTTTGTCAGCGAATACTGATGCTGCAAATACTAAAACTGCTCCTATTATGTAAGGTATCATAACTTTTTTGTATTCTGCCTTTTCTTCTGCGCTTCCCATCATATATTTTATACCAATTACCATTAATGCACCTACTGATACGAATATACCAACTACTTTTATTACACCTACTACTGTATTTCCCACATTAGTTGTTACGGTTTGATTAGTATCAGGATTAACATTAATACCATCAACGTCGGCAAGTATAATTGGTGATAATGCTATGATTAAACATAAAGCAATATAAAATATTTTCATTACGTTTTTCATTTTTTTTATCTCCTTCCTTTTTTATATATTTTTTTAAACATTAATAACTTTGTTGTAATTTTATTATAGCAAATTATTTTTATATTGTAATTACTTTTTAACAAAAAAAAATAAAATATAATATTTCTGTAACATTTTTATAATTAAAGACATATAAAGTCAATTTTCTCATATATAGTAATACAAAGAAGAGAAAATAATTTTTCTCTCTTTGTTTTAGTATATATTACTATATTAACTAGCACTACCGCTAGGAAATAATGTACTTGCAAATGATGCGATTTTGTCAGCGAATACTGATGCTGCAAATACTAAAACTGCTCCTATTATGTAAGGTATCATAACTTTTTTGTATTCTGCCTTTTCTTCTGCGCTTCCCATCATATATTTTATACCAATTACCATTAATGCACCTACTGATACGAATATACCAACTACTTTTATTACACCTACTACTGTATTTCCCACATTAGTTGTTACGGTTTGATTAGTATCAGGATTAACATTAATACCATCAACGTCGGCAAGTATAATTGGTGATAATGCTATGATTAAACATAAAGCAATATAAAATATTTTTATTACGTTTTTCATTTTTTATTATCTCCTTCCTTTTTTATATATTTTTTTAAACATTAATAACCTTGTTATAGTTTTATTATAGCACTTAATTACACTTTTGGCAAGATTGTGTAACATATTCATTTTCATTAGCTATTTTTTTGTTTATTTTACCACATTAATAACCCTATTGTAAAGTTTTAACAAAAATATAATATTTTTGTAACAATTTTGTAATATTTGCTAGATAAATAAATAAAGATGTAATATTCTACATCTTCATTTGTTTATTTATTTTTATTCTTATTTTTCAATTTATCTTTATTTGTATCTTTATTTGACTTTTTTGTCAATTTTTTATTATAGTATTTTGTTATTAGTTCGTCAAGTTCTGTGCTTAATTTGTACGTTTTGTCATAATCTTTTTCATTTATTATGCTTTCATTTAATTTTCGCCTCAATTCTAGGATTTCTTCATCTATCATAGATTATCAACTCCTTTTATTCATTTTTTTCTTTCGTATATAAATAAAATACCATAATTTTACATTTAGGTCAATAAAAAAACAGCATTTATACTGTTTTTAAGCTAATTTTCGTATGTCATTTTTCTTGTTTTTATAACATCTGTTTGTTTTTTAGTATATTTTGCTATTTGTTTTCTCAAAAAAATAACAAAAACGACAAAATGTTATTTGGGAAGTGAGAAATATTGATTTGGTTTCTTTCTATTGATACCTAGTAATAAAATGCACATCTTTTACGTCCCCGATGTGTGCATTCTTTCTCTCACATACAAAAATCCTGAAATTACAAATATTATTAGCGACAATAGCTGTGATACCCTTATATTTCCTAGCATCAGGCTGTCTGTTCTTAATCCTTCTATTATCATTCTTGCAAAAGAGTATATAATTAAATATATTAATGTTATCTGTCCTTTGTATTTTCTTTTATTTGATATTATTGTTAGTAGTATAAATAATGATAGGGTTACTAATGATTCATATAAAAATGTAGGGTGTACTTCTATATATTTGTCCGCTTCATATATTCCCATCCTCCACGGAAGAGTAGTTTCAATTCCATAGGCTTCTACATTAATAAAATTACCCCATCTTCCTATTGCTTGTCCGAAGTGCTAAGCAGGGTACTATATAGTCTAACAAGTCTAATAAATTTATTTTTCTTTTTTTACAGAATATATAGCACGTAATAAGTCCGCCTATAATTCCACCATATATTGCAAGTCCCCCTGCTTTTAAGTTAAATATTTGCATAGGGTAATTTATATAATATTCTAAATTAAATAATATATAATATAATCTTGCTGATATTATTGATATTGGTATAACATATAGGCTTAGGTCTAATATGTCTGAAAATTTTATACCAAATTTTCCGTCTTTTAATTTAAATATAATTAATGCAATTATAAATGCAGACATCATAAGAATAGCATACCAATAGATATCTATATCTCCTATTGAGAATGCTATTCTTGATAATTGTAATTTTAAATTTAATCCCGGAAATGTGATGGTGTTCATTTATTTTCCTTTTACTATTGATAACACTGTTTTTTCTTTTAAAAATACTTCTTTTAATATTTCATAGGTGTATTCTAGGGTAATTTGTTTATAGTTTTCTAAATAATCAAAACTATTTACTCCTTTGAAATAATCTGTAATAAACATTTTTGCTATATCTGAAACATTGTTAAATTCTTTTACAGTGTCACCATATAACATATTTTTTATTCTTTCAAAGTCATTGTGATTTAGTCCATTTGTTTTTAATTTTTCTATTTCTTGTTCCACTTTTTCTAATACTTTATCTGGATTTATTGAGGCTCCTGTTATTGCAATATGTGCATAGTTATCAGTAAATTCATATTCTAAGAATGGTTCAGAAATTAGTAATTCATTTTCATAAAGTTCTTTATATAGATTAGAACTTTTTCCAATAATCATATTTAATAATATTTCGATTGCTATATGTTTTTTTACAATGTCTTGATTTTTATTTGGAATTTTATCTTTTATACCTATTACAAATAGGGGCATACTTACTTCCATTGTTTGTTCTATTCTCTTTTTTGTTATTTCTTCAGGTTCTTCTTCATATATTCTTTTTATTTCACCTTGTTTTGGTTTTTCTATCAATCTTTTTTTAACTACTTCTATTAGTTTTTCTGGTTCAAAATCACCGCAAAAGCACATAACCATATTTGCTGGGTTATAAAATGTGTTATAACATTTATATAAAATATCTTTATCTATTTTATATATCGATTCTACACTTCCTGCTATATCTATTCTTATAGGATTATTCTTGTACATATTTCTTATGGCATTCATATATACTACCCAGTCTGGATAATCGTCATACATCTTTATTTCTTGGGCTATTATGCCTTTTTCTTTTTCTACATTTTTGTCTGTGAAATATGGATTTTGCACATAGTCCATTAATTCGTCAAGTGCAGGATAAAAATTGTCGGTAGCCTCAAATAAGTATGTTGTATAGTTGTTTGTTGTATATGCATTTGCATTTACCCCTAATGCTGTTAATGTATCTAAGCTGTTTGTCCCATCTTTTTGTTCAAACATTTTATGCTCTAAAAAATGTGCCACTCCATCTGGTACTTCAACTGCTTCTTCTTCTCCAGGTACAATAAATTTATTATCTATTGATCCATAATGTGTTGCCCACATTACATATTTTTTTCTTACTCCTTTTTTTGGAATAATCATTACTGTAAGACCATTTTCTAGTTTTTCTATATATAATTTTTCTTTAACACTTAAGTTTTCTATAACTTGCATAGGCATCTCCTTTTTATAAATTATAATGTTCTGATAACAACTTTCATCGCACATCTTTTACGTCCCCAATGTGCATTTTAATTCCTCAAAAAATATATTGTATTGATTTTTATTTTGTTTCCAACATTTTTTACATCTTCTAATTTAATTTCATTTATTTTTTTCTCATATTCTTCAAACGTTGTGAGCCTTCCAGATAATTCTTGACCTATATAGTATGTTATTTCAGAATCCTGCTCATCTTGTGCTGATTGGATTCCAGAAATCATATATTTTTTGCTGTTTTCTAAATCTTCTTCCGTGAAGTTTCCATTTTTCATTTCTTCTAGTTGCTCTTTTATTATTTTTAATGCTTTTTCATAATTCTTTATTTCAATTCCACATCTTATATAAATATTATTTTTCTGTCTCACATAGTTTGACCTCGCTGAATATGCAAGACTCGCCTTTTCTCGTACGTTTTGGAACAATTTTGATGTTGCACTTTCTCCGAAGTATTACATTATATATAGATACAGGAAATTTTGAATTGTAATCATTTAATTCTACATCTAATCCTATAACTAATTTTCCTTGTGCTACATCCATTTTGTCTTGTACTTGTTTTTCTTGCACTTCTTCTTTATTTTCAGTTTGCTCATTATTTATAATATATTTTGGATCTCTTTCTTTTAATTTCTTTATAACGAATCAAGTGAGCTGAACTACTTAAAATAATAGGTCCACTTACTCCAAAATGAGTAAATAACATTTCTCCAAAATCTTCATAAATTAATTTATTTCTTTCTAAATCTT
>CAYZMV010000060.1:0-7226 GCA_964479635.1 uncultured Clostridium sp.
ATATTTTCATTTGCTTTTGAAGAACTAATACCATTTTCGGATATCTTATACTTTTTTTTGAATTTTTCAACATCTAATATGCAATCTTCTCCATAAAAGTTCTTAACATCGAAATCTTCTTTTTTTACATTTGACATATGTATTCCTTCTTTCGATTTTATATATAGAAGTATATCACTAAATTTAAAAAAATAAACAGTTATATAAAAAATATTCATAAAATTATTGACAAAAAATAATTTAAAAGCATATAATGAATATATGAACAATTATTCATATATAAAAAAGGAGAAAATATGGAAGAAGATTTAAAATGTACTGTAAAACACCCAGATATAATAAAAAAAGTAAAGCCTAAAATGCCAAAAGAAGAAACACTTTTTGATATAGCAGAGTTATTTAAGGTGTTTGGTGATACAACTAGAATGAAAATAATTTGCTGTTTATTTGAATCAGAAATGTGCGTATGTGACATAGCAGAATTGATAAATGCAACACAGTCTGCGGTATCGCATCAGTTAAGGGTATTAAAACAGGCAAAGTTAGTCAAATATAGAAAAGAAGGCAAAGTTGTATACTATTCACTTTCTGACAAACACGTTGAAATTATATTTAATATGGCACTTGAACATATACAAGAGATGTAAAAAGGGGAAAATGAAATGGAAGATTGTAAGGATTGTTATGAAGAGAAACAAGAAAATATAAAATTAAAAATAGTAAAGTTAGTCATAGCATTAATAATATTTATAGTAGCTATTTTAAAAGTAGTTCCAGATAAATTAATAATTTGGTTATATATTTTTGCATATATATTATCTGGATATAAAGTATTATTAAAATCAATTAAAAATATATTTAAAGGCAAAATTTTTGATGAAAATTTTTTGATGTCAGTTGCAACAATTGGAGCATTTGCTATAAATGAACCAGCTGAGGCAGTTGCGGTTATGATTTTTTACAATATAGGAGAGCTTATTCAAGACATTGCAACAAACAAGTCTAAAAAATCTATTATTTCATTAATGAATATAAAACCTAAAATTGCAAATTTAAAACAAGATAATAAAATAAAGATTGTAAATCCCGAAGAATTAAAAATAGGAGATGTAATTGTAGTTAAGCCGGGAGAAAAAATTCCGGTAGATGGGGTTATAATAAAAGGAGAGAGTTTTGTAGATACATCTAGCATAACAGGTGAATCTGTTCCAATAAAAGTAAAACTTAACGATGAAGTTTTAGCAGGGTCAATAAATGAAAATAATATTGTAGAAATAAAAGTAACAAAAGAATTTAAAGATACTGCTATAAGTGAAATTATTGAGCTCATAAAAAATTCTAATACTAATAAATCTAAAACAGAGCAATTCATAACAAAATTTGCTAAAATATATACTCCAATAGTAGTTTTACTTGCAATTATTTTAGCATTTGTACCACCAATATTTGTGGGATTTGAAAATTTAAATGAGTGGGTAAGAAGGGCATTAGTATTTTTAGTAACATCTTGTCCGTGTGCATTAGTATTATCAATACCACTTGGGTATTTTGCAGGTATTGGAAAAGCAGGAAAAGAGGGAGTGTTAATTAAAGGTTCTAATTATCTAGATTTAATTACAAAAGCAAATGCAATCGTTCTTGATAAAACAGGTACAATTACTAAAGGAAGTTTTGAAGTAACAAAGGTAATACTTGCAGAAGAAATTGAAGAAAAAGAATTGCTGAAAATTGCAGGAATAGCAGAGAGTTTGTCAAATCATCCTATAGCAAAAAGTATAACAAATAAGGCTAATCAAGACGTTGATGTAAAAGAAATTTCTGAATATAATGAGATAGCGGGAATGGGAGTAAAATTAAAATATAAACAAGACGAAATCTTAGCAGGAAATGATAAGCTATTGAAAAGTGAAAATATAAAATATTATCCGTGTAATGAAGTAGGGGCAGTAGTATATGTAGTAAAAAACAAAAAATATTTAGGGGCAATAGTTATTTCAGATGTCATTAAAGAAGATAGCAAAGATGCTATAATAAATCTTAAAAAAAACGGTATAAAAAATGTGTATATGCTAACGGGTGATAATAAAAAAACAGCAGAAAATGTAGCTAAAGAAGTATCAATAGAAAATGTTTATTCAAATTTATTGCCAAATGAAAAACAAGAAAAAGTAAGAGAAATAAAAGAAAAAGATGGTATAACGATTGCAGTTGGTGATGGAATAAATGATGCACCTATTTTAAGTTTAGCAGATGTAGGAATATCAATAGGCAATACAGGGACAGATTTAGCAATAGAAACATCAGATATGGTAATAATGGATGGAAAATTATCTAGCTTAAATAAATTAATAAAAACATCTAAGAGAACAAAAAAAATAATTATGCAAAATATATACTTTGCGATTGGCATTAAAGTTATAGTGTTAATTTTAGGAGCATTAGGAATATGTGCAATGTGGGAGGCAGTTTTTGCAGACGTAGGCGTAACATTTTTAACAGTACTAAATGCCTTAAGAATATTCAGAAAATAAAATTTTTAGGTAGATTTTTTACAATTTTAGTATTATATATATAATATTACCAAAAACTAATTGACAAATATATAATTATAAATTAAACTAGTTTATATAAAGATATTGAATAAAAGTTTTAATATTGAAGGGAAGTGAAAAAATGACAAACAAAATTAATCAATTTAAAAATATGAATAAAGAACAATTAATAGACATTATAAATAGTCCGAAATCAAGTGAATCAGATATAATTATAGCTTCGATAGAAAAAGGTCATATAGATATTAAGGAAGGAAACTATTATACAACAGAAGAAATTATTAAATACTTCAATAATATGGCTAGAAAATGCTAAATATGACCTAATTCAAATCTATAATTATATTTTAATTGATTCTACATATTATGCTATAAAAACAGTAAATGAAATTGTAGATAAGGTGGAATCTATTGTAAATTTTCCATATATGTTTAGAAAAGTACAAATTTATGATGACGAAAATATACGAGAGATAATCTATAAATCATATAGAATAATATATGAAATTAATTCTGATAAAATTTTTATTCATAGAATTTTTCATTCTTCTAGGTTATTTACCAATTCTATTTTAAAAATAAAACCCGAATAAAAAAAATTCAATATCTTTATATAAATTATATTGACAAATGGTACTATATTATTTTATATTATATAGATAATGAAAAATGTGAGTCAAAAGAAAAAGCAAAAGAGGATTATTTAAAAAAATTAGAATATATTAAATAT
Organism: uncultured Clostridium sp.; assembly: GCA_964479635.1. Taxonomy (GTDB): domain Bacteria; phylum Bacillota; class Clostridia; order TANB77; family CAG-508; genus CAG-452. The sequence continues at coordinate 3,283 of CAYZMV010000060.1, forward strand.
GGAGCTATGAAAAAAGGAGGACAAAATGCTTAAAATATTAAAATACTTAAAGAAAACTTGGATATCAGTTGTAATGATTATTTTACTTTTATGTTTGCAGGCGTGGACAGATTTAACACTTCCAGATTATACTTCTAAAATTGTAAATACTGGAATACAAGCGGGAGGTATAGAATATATAGCACCAGAGATAATCAGAAAGTCACAAATGGATAATCTACTTATATTTACCTCTGATGATAAAGAAATATTAAATAATTATACATTAATTTCTAAAAATGATTTATCTGAAAACGAATACGAAAAAATGAAAGAAAAATATTCAGCGATTGAAAACGAAGATTTGTATGAGTTAAACAAATTAAATAAAAAAGAAAAAGAGAAATTAGACGAAATTATTACAAAACCGTTTATGGTAAGCTATTTTTTGCAAAATGAAGAAACAGCAGAAAAAATAAAAGAGCAAATACTTGCAAATGTTCCAGAAGAACAAAAAGTAGTAATTAGTCAAATGCCTTTAATTGATATTATAAAAAACATACCACAAGAACAGAGAGGTCAAATAATAGATGAGATTAATAAACAAATAGATGATAATATTGGCACAATGCTAGATCAGGCAGCAATTCAGGCAACAAAGGCAGAATATACTGCAATAGGTGTAAACACAGATAAAATACAAAATAAGTACATACTACTTACAGGGCTTCAAATGATAGGTGTAGCATTTATAAGTATGGGAGCAGCTGTTACAATTATGTTTTTATCTGCAAGAGTTGCAGCATATTTAGGAAGAACTTTGAGAGACAAAGTATTTAGAAAAGTTTTGCAATTTACAAGGAAAGAATTTTCAGAATTTTCTACAGCATCTTTAATTACGCGTAATACAAATGATATACAACAAATTCAAATGCTAATTGCGATGCTATTTAGAACTGTTGTATATGCTCCAATAATGGGAATAGGAGGCTTCATTCACGTTCTATCTAATAGCAATAATTCAATGGCTTGGGTTATTGGTTTTGCTATTGCATCTGTTATGTCAGTAGTGTTAATTCTATTTATAATAGCAATGCCTAAATTTAAAAAATTACAGGATTTAATTGATAGATTAAATTTGGTATCAAGAGAAATATTAACAGGCCTTCCAGTAATCAGAGCATTTAACACAGAAAAAAGAGAGGAAGAACGATTTGATAAGGCAAATAAAGATTTAATGGACACAAGTATATTTGTAAATAGAGCGATGAGTGTAATGATGCCAATTCTTATGTTTATAATGAATGGAGTTATGCTTTTAATAATATGGGTAGGAGGTCACAAAGTAGATGAAGGACTTTTGCAAGTAGGAAATATGATGGCATTTATACAATACACAATGCAAATTGTAATATCTTTCTTAATGATATCTATGATATCTATAATGCTTCCTCGTGCAGCGGTATCTGCAAAACGTATTAATGAAGTATTAGAAACCGAACCTTCAATAAAAGATAAAAAACAAACAAAAGAATTTATAGAAGAGAAAAAGGGATATGTAGAATTTAAAAATGTTTCATTTAGATATCCAGATGCTGATACGGAAATTTTAGAAGATATAACATTTACTGCAAAGCCGGGAGAAACTACGGCATTAATTGGTAGTACGGGAAGCGGTAAATCAACAGTAGTAAATTTGATACCACGTTTTTATGATGTAACAGAAGGAGAACTTTTAGTAGATGGTGTTAATGTAAAAGACGTTCATCAAAAAGAATTGAGAAAAAGAATTGGATTTGTGCCACAAAAAGGATTATTATTTTCAGGAACTATTGAATCAAATATTAAGTATGGAGATGCAAATATTTCTGATGAGCAAATGGTAAAAGTAGCTAATATAGCACAGGCGACTGACTTTATAGAAAACAAAGAAAAAGGGTTTGCTTCTGAAATATCACAAGGAGGAAATAATGTATCAGGGGGACAAAGACAGCGTTTATCAATAGTGTTAGATGAAGGAAAAATAGTAGGAAAAGGAACACATAAGGAATTAATGAAAAATTGTGAAGAATATAAAGAAATTGCAATGTCACAATTATCGGAAGAAGAACTTGAGGGGAAGGAGGTTTAATTATGCCGGGACCAATGAGGAGAGGACCACAGGGTGTAACACATAAAGCAAAAGATTTTAAAGGAACAACAAAAAAACTAATTAAAGATTATTTATCAAAATACAAAATAGCAATTTCAGTAGTTATAATATTTGCCATAGGAAGTACAATTTTTAATATTGTTGGACCAAAAATACTAGGTAATGCAACAACAGAGATTTTCAATGGAATTGTTGGAAAGCTATCTGGAGGAACAGGAATTGACTTTTCTAAAGTTGCAAATATTTTGCTTACATTACTTGGATTTTATATAATGAGTGCAATATTTGGATTGGTACAAGGTTTTACTATGACATCAGTTACACAAAAATTAACATACAGATTACGTAATGATATTGTAGTAAAGCTAAACAAATTGCCAATGAAATATTTTGATAAGAAAAATAATGGAGAGGTATTATCTATAATTACAAACGATATAGATACATTATCACAAAACCTTAATCAAAGTATTACACAAATTATAACAGCAATTTGTACATTAATAGGAATTATAATAATGATGTTATCAATAAGTAGTTTAATGACAGTTATTTCATTTGTTATTTTACCTATATCAATATTAATTGTAAAAGTAATAGTAGGAAGGTCTCAAAAATATTTTAAAAGACAGCAGGAATATTTAGGACACGTTAACGGTCAGGTAGAAGAAATATTTGGAGGACACACTATTGTAAAAGCATTCAATGGAGAAGAATCAGCAATACAAGAATTTAAAAAGGCAAATAAAGAATTATATACATCTGGATGGAAATCGCAATTTTTATCTGGTTTAATGCATCCATTAATGATGTTTGTTGGAAATTTAGGTTATGTTGGTGTATCAGTAGTAGGAGGGTATTTAGCAATAAAGGGAACAATAACAGTAGGAAATATCCAAAGCTTTGTACAATACAATAAAAGATTTACTCAACCGATTGAACAAATAGCACAAGTATCTTCAATGCTACAAGCAATGGTTGCTTCAGCAGAAAGAATATTTGAATTTCTAGAAGAGGAAGAAGAAGTAAAAGAAGTAGATAATGGAATTGATACGAGTAAATTAAAGGGAAATGTAGAATTTAAAAATGTTCATTTTGGTTATGACGAAGATAAAATAGTAATAAACGACTTTAGTAGTAAAGTTAAAGAAGGACAGAAAATAGCAATAGTTGGACCAACAGGTGCAGGAAAAACCACTATGGTAAAACTATTAATGAGATTTTACGATGTAAATAGTGGCGAAATTTTAGTAGATGGTCATAATATAAAAGATTTCAAACGTGGGGAATTAAGAAAAATGTTTGGAATGGTACTTCAAGATACATGGCTATTTGGAGGAACTGTAAAAGAAAATATTAAATATGGTAATCCAGAGGCAAGTGATAGCGAAGTTATAGAAGCAGCAAAAGCAGCACACGTTAATCACTTTATAAAAACACTTCCAAAAGGATATAACTCTGTATTAAATGAAGAATCTAGTAATGTATCAGCAGGGCAAAAGCAGTTACTAACAATAGCAAGAGTAATACTCGCAAATCCTAAAATTCTAATATTAGATGAAGCAACAAGTTCAATAGATACAAGAACGGAACTTCAAATTCAATCAGCAATGGATAATTTAATGAAAGGAAGAACCAGCTTTATAATTGCACACAGACTATCTACAATAAAAAATGCAGACTTAATTTTAGTAATGAATCACGGGGATATTGTAGAACAAGGAACACACGAAGAATTACTTGCTAAAAAAGGATTTTATGCAGACTTATACAATAGCCAATTCGATGTGGAAGAAGCAAGTTAATACAAAAT
>CAYZMV010000061.1:0-7157 GCA_964479635.1 uncultured Clostridium sp.
CTTCTTTGGCAACATCTGTTCCTACCTTTCCCATTGCACAACCAATATCTGCAATTTTTAGTGAAGGTGCATCATTAACACCGTCGCCAGTCATTGCAACTATTTCTCCATTTGCCTGCCAAGCTTTTACTATTCTTACCTTATGCTCTGGTGAAACTCTTGCATAAACAGAATATTTCCTTACATTTTTGATTAAATCTTCGTCGCTCATTTCTTCCAATTCTGCCCCTGTTATTGCTTCATCCTCGTTTTCTAGTATTCCTAAACTTTTTGCTATTGCAGTTGCCGTAATTTTGTGGTCTCCTGTAATCATTACTGTTTTTATTCCAGCCGATTTACATTTTGCAACCGCATCTTTTACTTCTAATCTTGGTGGATCTATCATACCAACCATACCAATATATGTTAAACCAGATTCAAAATTCTCTTTATCCTCTGCTGTAGGCTTGTGGTCTAATACTTTATATCCCATTGCTAAAACTCTTAAAGCATTTTTTGCCATTTCCATATTGTTCTTTCTAATTATTTCTTTATATTCATTCAAGTCTTGTTTTATGTCGCCTTGCAATATATATGAATTACAAACTGATAGAAGCTCATCCACTCCACCCTTTGTATATACTACATATTTACCATCTTCTTCATTTACCGTCGTCATCAATTTTCTATCTGAATCAAATGGTATTTCTGATACTCTTGGAAACTTTTCATATACTGATTGGTCAAAATCTAATTTAAATCCCATATCTACTAATGCTGTTTCTGTTGGATCTCCTGTAAGTTCTTTATTATCAGATATTTTTGTATCATTACATAGCATACTTGCATATACAAGTTTTTTAATATCTACCATTGTTTTTGAATCATCTAAATTTACTAATACACCATCACAAAATACTTTTTCAACAGTCATTTTATTTTGAGTTAATGTTCCTGTTTTATCAGAACATATAACTGATGCACTACCTAATGTTTCAACAGCTGGTAACTTTTTTACAATAGCATTCTTCTTTACCATTCTTTGTACTCCAATCGCAAGTACTATTGTAAACACTGCTGGAAGGCCCTCTGGAATTGCTGCAACTGCTAAACTAACAGCTGTCATAAACATATGTATTGGTTCTTTTCCATAAAGAAGTCCTACTACAAATATTACTGCACAAATTACTAATGCTACAACTCCTAAAGTTTTTCCAAGCTTGTTTAATTTTTGTTGAAGTGGTGTTCCTTGATCCTCTGCAGTATTTATTATATCTGCAATTTTTCCTACTTCTGTGTTCATTCCAGTTTCTACAACAACAGCTTTTCCTCTACCATAAGTAATTAAACTTGAAGAAAATAGCATATTTATTCTATCACCAATTCCTATTTTCTCATCGTCTATTTTACCCGACATTTTTTCTACTGGAACAGATTCACCTGTTAATGCTGATTCCTGTGATTTTAAATTTACCGCTTCTATTATCCTTAAATCAGCGGGTACATAATCGCCAGTATCTAATACCACAATATCACCCGGTACAAGTTCTCTTGATGGAATAACATCTAACTTTCCATTCCTTACAACTTTTGCCACGTGACTACTTAATTTTTGAAGAGCCTCCAAAGATTTTTCTGCTTTGTTTTCTTGTGCTACTCCTATAATTGCATTTACTATTACAACTATTAGTATAATTATTGTATCTGTAATTCCCTCTCCCTGTGCTACTCCAACTATTCCTGAAACAATAGCAGATATAATTAAAACAATTATCATAAAATCTTTAAATTGTTCCAAAAATTTTACAAATAAACTTTTTTTCTTTTTTGCTTTTAATTCATTTAATCCATTTTCCTCTTGCCTTTTTTTAACTTCTTCAGTAGATAAACCTTTTTCTATATCTGTTTTTAAATTGGATATTGTTTCATCTACTGTTTGGTTAAACCAATTTTTCTCCATATTCTTTCCTCCTTCATAAAACTTAAAAAATTTTTTTGTAACTTTTTAACTATTTAATATACCCATTAATGTATTAAAATTTTCATTGTCTGCAAGTACAATGTCAAAATTTTTATTATATGTACTTAAATTTTCTTTTATGTTGTGGTCAAAGAAGCCCACTGTTACAGTCTTATATAGTTTTTCTTTTTCTATCATTTTTATATCTTCTACAATATCTCCACATAATAAAATATTTTGCCTTTTATCTAAAACTTGCCTTTCTTTTTCTGGTACTCTCGAATAATCCTTATTTGATACTGCTATTAATTTTTCAGTATCTATATATGATTTATTGTTTTTAAATTCATAGAAATTACTAATTAGTGTTATATTATCATATAAAACTTCTTGTTTTTCTAAAAACCTTTTAATTATATTTCCAACACCTGCCGACATTATAACTACTGGTATATTTTTATTATACATATACTTTAAAAAATCTTTAGCTCCTAATCTCAAATGTAGATTAGCATTTTCTAATGAATTTTCTATTATTTCTTCTGAGGTCAGATATTTAGACAAAAGTGTAAAACTTTTATCAGCCCATTCTTTCATAATAGCTTTTTTTTCATTTTCTTCTATGGTATAATCTAACTCTATAGGTCTATAATGTTCATAAATTTTTAGTCTTTCTTTTAAGCAGTCTCCACCTAAAAACTTAGGTATTATTCCCATTGAAGCATCACTTGTTCCTGTAGTTAGAGTTCTGTCAAAATCTATTATCGCAAAATAATTATTCGAATTTTTAAATTTTTGTAATTTTTCTTTATTATTTATATATATCATTATGCACCCTTACACAAATTAAGACTTTTAAAGAAACACTTAAAGGCTCCTTTAAAAGTCTTGCTTACCTTTTTAGGTTTACTAACCAGTATAAAACGAGAATGTTGATTAGTAAATTTTAAGCTACTCCCTTTCAAAATGAACTGTAACTATAATATATATTTTTCAAATAATTGTCAAGATTATTTAATATTATTTTAGCTTAATTTTATAAACTTTACTATTTCTTCCCCTAAAACTTTTTCTTTGTTTGTATAACCGTGGTCAGTATCTTTTATATATCCAATATCTAAATTACTGTTATTTATTTTTTCTTTCAAAAATATTGAAAGCTCATCTAAATTTTGTATAACTAAATCGTGTTCTCCCCACCTTAAAAATAATGGGACATTTATATTGTTTAATTCTTTAAAATCATAATTTTTATCACTAAATCTTGCAAAATTTATATCTTTATTGTCTCTGTAATATCTTAAATATGTTTTTGCACTTATTGGGTGTTCAAAATACTCGTATGGTAATAGTTCCATTTCTCTGTGTTCTTTTTCTAATTTATTTGCTAAATCCAATACTTTATTGAATTTTTCTTCACCTAAGTCATATTTTTGTAAATTCACTAAATCTACTAATGATAACAAAATAACTGATTTAATGTTTTTTAGGATTTCACTATTTTCTTTTTTCAATTTATTATATGTATATACTATTTTTGTACATCCTAAACTATGTCCTTGAAGATGTATTTTTGTATAACCTAATTCCAACATTTTATTTATAGCTCCTTTTATGTCGTAATAGCTATCTAAAATATCTTCATACGCACATCCACCATTTAAAGTTTTTGTTCCGTCAGTTTTTCTAGTATAACAAGCAACTTCTGTTCCTCTATTATTAAATGCAAAATATGCAATTCCCGCTTTATTAATTTCATTTGCAAGTATATCTTCTCTTCTTTTAAAGCAATTACTTTGCATTCCGTGTATTGATACAACTACTTCCTTAGTATCTAAATTATTATCAGGCTTATGTAATAATCCGAACTAATTCTACATTATCTTCTAAATCAAAATATATTTTTTGTAACATAATATTCCTCCTATATACCTATATTCTTAATTTCATCACCAACAACATCCTCTATATCTTTTAGATGTCCTGTCCTTTTACCCTTTAATTTAAAGTATTGAATAATTCCATATCCGGGATATTCATTTCCTTCTACTATTACTGGACCTTTATTAGAAAATGCTATATCCCATCCTACATATCTAACTTCAGGTATTTCTAAAGCAGCTTTTTTGCACATTTCAAATGACTCTTTTACACCAGATATTTTTACCTTACTAAATTCTTTATGTGTAAGCGGATGGACTTTATATATATTTCCATAATCGTCTATTACTTTACTATCTATTTTTCCTTCTTCATTTAAGCTAAAATATAAATCATTCGTACAACCTATTATTTCAGAGTCAAATTGATTTACTCTTAATGCATTTCCTACAATATATGCTTTGCCATCTTTTACAAGTGTTACTACCCTAAAAGAATTAACTGCTTTTGGATTTATTTCATTTAGCTCATCACTTTGAATTATGGCTTCTTCTAATAAAAATTGTTTATTTTCTATTAGTTTATTATAAAATTTGTCTTTATCTGCTATATCTTTTGTTATTACTTTTTTAATTCCATATCCACACTCTCCAAGAGGATCTTTTGCATATACTACATCATATTTATTTAAAAAGTTAGCAAATTCTTTTTTTGTACACTTTTTTAAATTTAGATAATCTCTTTTTATATATTCATTAAAAAATTTATTAAATATTAATTTATTATGGAAAATGCAAATATAGTCATCGTTGTTGAAATAATGTATTACTTTATAAAAGGTTTTTGCTGTTACAAATGTATCTTTTTCTTTTTTTGTCAAGTTTATATAATTTCCCCTATAATAATCGGTATATCCTATTCCTCTTTTTAAAAAGTTCCTAAATATATCGAATCTTATATATAGTTTAGACCTGTTATTCTCTTTAGAAATAATATCAATTATTGTATTCATTTTTTTGAAATTCAAATCTTGTATTTTTCTAAGCATTCTTTTTGTGCTTTTTTTCAATTATATCACCTAGATAAATATATCACTTCATACGAATTTTGTCTATATAAAAGTGTTAATAAAAATTTCTATACATAATTGTATAATATTATGTAATGTTGAGTTTGCTGTATCACAGGTCAAAAGCGCGTTTGTAGTAAGAGTTTGCAATATTATGTAAAATATGCTATAATTATAAGTGATGAATTGTTGTTTAATACTTCTTTCATAAAAAATCAAAATATGCACGACTGTGCAAAGGAGGAAAATTATGACAAATACGTTCTAACCCCCGCCTCGCAAGGGCAAAACACATCCGCAAAACACATCCACAGGAGGTGCCATCCAAATTACAACATTCCTATCTATTCCGTCGTACTCTAATTCGTATCCAAAGGAGGTACAAATCATCATTTCACACTTACGCTATCCGACTTCTTTTCTAATTCTATGGAGGAAATTGCTATGAAAGCAAATTTCAAGAAAAAATCGTCCTTGGCTTCGGCTAAACCAACCCAAAACGGTAACACCGTTTCCGCAAATTCCAAGTCCACAAATTCAACGGAGGCATACTCTATGAAAACCAAATCTACGAAAAAAGACTCGAAATCGATCTCGACTAAGTCGAACAACAGAGTCCCTAATGGAAAAAATTCAACCTCGGTTGAATCCAACTCCAAAAGTTCGTCCAAACGTGCAAAGAAAAGCTCTAATGGTATCGGCTTTTTTGCAAATCTTTGCATATTGTTACGCGAATCCAAAGCACATCATCTCTTCTATACAGTTCTCAGGATTCTCGATCAGAAACGTACGAGACGTGCTGAGTATTGGATTGATTTTGCAGAGAAGATTGTTATTGACGGAAGTCTGAAAGTAAAAGAAATCAAGAAGCTGTTCACCTCAGACCCTATTGCTTGCAAGCTAACGAAGTTTATCTACGATATGAACAATAAAAAGAGGTACAACAGAATCGTGATTTGCAAGAAACCTAATTTCGATTATTTAAAACTTTGCTCTAAAGCAGACTCCAAAACCAAAGCCCAGTGTGCTCTTTTTCGAAGTGAATATAGAATTATTAGCAATGTCGATAGCTACTGGCAAATACTTCTGGCAGAAGGTGACAATTCCTTGTATGTGTATGTGTTTCGCAAGCTTGACCCTAGGCAAAGGTTACGATAAAATATTTGTCATAAATAAAAAGAAAATGTATTTTCTTTTTATTAAGAAAGCTGGTAGAAGGTTTAATCTTCTACCAGCTCTTTTTTTATAAAGATAAAATAGTTTTTTACAAAATTAGAAAGTCGCACTCAAACGAACATAAGCCGTGAAAGAATCTGGCGAATTGAGTCCGCTAGCAACAGGTTCGACAGAATAATCAATAGAAGCGACATCTCCGAGTCGGCGACTGGCTATAATACGATGCAAAATAAAATTCACAATGTAATATTTCTGTAAAATTGTAACATTTTATATGCATAAAAAAAATCACATTGAATCTACTCTCTTCAATTCAATGCGATTTTAGTAGGATTTTGAGGTCTGTCCCCTTAATCCTGCTTCTACAATGTTTCTATTTGCTCTTTTGTTGATTTTCTGAGTTTTATTCTGTTTAGCAACTTTTGTGCTTCCATTATAAATATTGGCATAATCGATATAACTAATGTATATATCCATTGTTCTTTATTTAATATGGTTACGTCAAATATATTTGCTACTTGTGGAATTAGAACTACTCCTATTTGCAATAATATTCCTAAAGCAACCGCTCCTGTTAAATACAGATTTTTAAAGATTCCCACTTTAAATATTGATTCTTCCGTTCTAATATTGAAACTATGTACTAACTCTAATATACCAAGAGATACAAATGCCATAGTTCTTCCAACCTTTAACCCATATAAGTTATTTCCTAAACTAAATGCAAATAAAGTAAGAACTCCTATCATTGTACCTTCTATAAATATTTTGCCCCATAATCCATCTGCAAATAGTCCCTTTTTTGAATCATTTGGTTTTCTGTTCATAATGTTTTTATCTGCTGGCTCTAATCCTAAAGCTATTGCTGGTAGTGAGTCTGTAATCAAATTAATCCATAATAACTGTATTGCTAGAAGAGGTGTATCTAATCCTAATAATAGTCCTAAAAATATTGCAACTATTTCTCCTACATTTGTAGATATCAAAAAATGAATCGCCTTTTTTATATTATCATAAATACATCTTCCTATTTTTACTGCATCTATTATTGTAACAAAATTATCGTCCGCTAAAATCATATCAGATGCATTT
>CAYZMV010000062.1:0-7132 GCA_964479635.1 uncultured Clostridium sp.
CAATGAATAAAGCCTAAAGTACTTATATATTAAGAGTTTTAGGCTTCTTATAGTTGTTACTAACGATGTGGATATTTAAAAATATTTCCCAATTTTTTTATTTTAAGTTTTAAATCTCTATATGTATATGCAAAGTGTTCAAATATAAAATATATAAATTTATTATATACTTTATATATTTCCATAAATTCTACTAAATCTGCATTAAATCCCTTTTTAAATCTATACAATCCTTCATTTCTGTTGTTTTCATCTATTGCACAAATTCCTCTAAAATCATATACATCGCATTTATCTTGTATAGCCCTTTTTTAAATTTCCCATTGTAATTAATAATTTTGCATTAGATTTCTATGTTCATTTAAACTTCCTCCATATAAATACCATTGTTTATTACCATACAGTATATTCATTACACAGGCTATTGGTTTTCCTTCATATTCTGCAAGCATAATCTTTATATTATCTGGCATCATACTATCATAAATTAATTCAAAATACTCTTTACTCCTTATATAGAATCCATCTCTTTTTCCTGTAACATCCATAATATCTTTAAATGTATCTAAATCATCTTTAGTTCCCTCTCTTAAAACAATGCCTCTTTTACTTGCTAATCTTATATTGTATCTTGTTTTAGAATGAAAAGAATTAAAAATTTCATCTTCTGTTTTTCCTTTTATATTTAATCTGAAAACATATCTTGGTTGCAATAATTGTGTAGCATCTTTTATTTTACCTGCTATTTTAAAGCCATTTTTTCTTGCCATATTTTTAAACTCTTCATTTGTTTGTAATATATCTGGATCCATTTTTAACATAAATGCTTTATATTTTTTTGCTAATTCATCCGCTTTTTTTATTAATTCTGAAAATGTTTCTTCATCATTTTCATCACATATTGGTCCTCTTGGTGCATACATTAAAGTATTTTTGAAATATGGTATTTTTCTAATTAACACACTTAAAGTTCCTTTTATTTTTCCATTTTCATCTTTTACAACTATTATTTCATTTTTCCATTCATTTTTTACATTTGCCCACTTTTTTGATTGTGCATAATGACACCTTTGATGATTTTTTAAAAATTCGTCATATTCATCTAATTCTTCTTTTTTGCTATATAATTCTATTGTATCATTAGATTGTTTATTTTTTACTATTTCCATATATTTTCTTCCTTTCAGTTTTATTTCATATAAATTTGATTATCACAAAAAATAATATCATAAAAGTTTCTTTTTGTACACATTTTTGTACACTTATTTTTAATTTAATTTTGTGTACACTATCTATTAGGTGATTTTATGGAAAAATTGATTATAAAAAATAATTTAAAAAACAATGATACTATAACTAGAACTATTCGTATGAGTGGAAAAAATTTTGATAAAATTAATCAACTTGCAGAAAAAAACAATATCAGTTTTAATAGTGTAATAAATCAAATTATTGAATATGGATTAAATAATTTAAAAGAAACATAATTAAAAATGTACTAGTTCGTACAAATTTCATTTACTTTTTCACTTGATTTCTTCAGAATATTCCAAGTTGATTTGAAAAATTATCTTTACTATACTCAAAAATATTTCAAATTTATTTGACATATAATAGAATTGGTGCTATAATAAGAATAGCTTAAGCGAAGTTGTCTAGTATAGCCTGACAATAACGCACCAGATATGTGGGGAGAAACACATATCTTTTTTTATGCTCAAAAAAACCACAGGCATAATCTTCTCAAATGCCTGTGGTTCTAATGGTGCAGATGGTGGGAGTCGGACCCACACGGTGTTTAACCACCGCAGGATTTTAAGTCCTGTGCGTCTGCCAGTTCCGCCACATCTGCATTTTAAACTGACAAAATGAATTATACTACTTTTTTATAAGAGTTGTCAATAATAAATTAGCAATTTTTGTAAGATACTTTTTCACTTATCCCTTATTTTTAATCTTAATCAAATTTATTATTTTCACTTGACGTAATTGCATATTAGCTATACAATTAAATTGTAGAATAATAATTTAGGAGTTACAAATGAAAGAAGAATTTGATTTTTATGATAAAACAGTTTTAAAATCATATAATTTAGATGAATCAATGAGATATCAATTAAATATGCTTGATACTTTAGATGCATATACTAGAGCTCATTCAGAAAATGTAGCAAGTATAACTTGTCGTATTTGTGAATATATGCATTTAAATAAAGAATTTACTATTTATTGTACAGTTTGTGCATATTTGCACGATATAGGTAAAATTTTTATTCCTCCTGCAATTCTACAAAAAAAAGGTCCTTTAACTGATGAAGAATATGAAGTAATAAAAACTCACACTACTTTAGGATATAAAATGTGTATGGATGATCCCAAACTTCGTCCATATAGTGCAGGTCCAAAATATCATCACGAGTCATTAAACGGAACTGGTTATCCTAATGGATTAACTAAAAAAGATATTCCTATCGAGGGTCAAATTATTAGAGTTGCTGATGAATTTGATGCTATTGTAAATAAAAGACAGTATAAAAGTCATGTTGGAATTACAGATACATTAAAATTCTTAGTTGATGAAACCAAAGCTGTTATTCCTAGATCTGTTGCATTACAAACTATGGATGAAAATACAAAAATGGGAAAGCTAAATCCAACAATAGTTAGAGCTTTGTCAAAAGTAGTAATAGATGACATTAAGTATGAAATAAGTTGTATTTTTGAATATACAAAATACCTAGATACACAAATACAGAGATTAGAAAAAATAAATTATTATAATATAAAAAAAGAAAACGCAAAAAAGGATAAGAAAAAAGAATATTTTTCTGAATGTATGAAAATGATGTTCGATAAAGGCGAGGATTTTAGAAACTATAAATATGTGCTAGAAGAATATAGAACTGCTTATTTAAAAAGAAAAGAAATTATGGATAATTTATTTGACGAAATTAAAGCAATAAAAAGATTAAGAATTTAAATTTCTTAATCTTTTATTGTTTTTGATTTTTTACAAATTCTAAATATTCTTGTGACATATTCCTAAGTTTCTGAACTGATTTAATTAAATTATTAACTAGATAATCAACATCGTCTATAGTATTTTCTTTTCCAAAAGTTATGCGAAGTGTTCCTCGAGCTAAACTATCTTGCAAACCTATTGCCAGTAATACGTGTGATGGATTACTTGATCCGCTACTACACGCTGATCCCGTTGATGCACATATATTATTCATATCTAAATTTAAAAGTAAATCTTCACCTTCTATAAATTTAAAGGATATATTACTGTTGCCGGGTAATCTTTTAGCTCTATTTCCGTTAATTTTGATATATGGAATATTTTTTTCAACCTGTGATTCATAATAATCTCTTAATGCCCTCAATTTGTTATTATAAGTTTCTAAATTTTTATTTGCAATTTCTATTGCTATTCCAAGTCCTACTATACCCGGAACATTTTCTGTTCCTGCTCTTCTATCCCTTTCTTGATGTCCTCCGTCTTGGAGTTTATTGCAATTAACCCCTTTTCTAATATATACTGCCCCTACTCCTTTTGGTCCATAAAACTTATGTGCTGACATTGATAATAAATCTATATTCATTTTTTGAACATCTATAGGGACATTTCCTACTGCTTGAACGCTATCTGTATGAAACAATATATTTCTTTCTCGTGCAATCTTCCCAATCTCTTGTATTGGCTCTATTGTTCCAATTTCATTATTTGCAAACATAATACTTATTAATATTGTATTATTTGTAATTTTATTTTTTAAATCTTCAATACTTATTAATCCATCTTCATTTACATCTAAATATGTTACATTAAACCCTTCTTTTTCTAATGCCTTGCAAGTATTAAGTACTGCCGGATGCTCTATTTTCGTTGTAATTATATGATTCCCCTTGTTTTTATTTGCATACGCTATACCCTTTATTGATATATTATCGCTTTCACTTCCGCATCCAGTAAAATATATCTCTTTTGCAGAACAATTAATTGCAAGTGCAACCTTTTCTCTTGCTTCTTCTATTGCTCTTTTTGCACTTCTTCCTATACTGTATATAGATGAAGGATTACCATATTCAATATTAAAATATGGTAACATTCCTCTTAAAACTTCCTCATCTACTGCTGTCGTAGCAGAATGATCAAAATATCTAATCTTATTCATTTTATCTCCCTTTACAAATTATTTTATTAATTTTTACCATATTTTATACCTATATTTGTTAACAAATTTATATAAAAAAATTAAGAAGCTTTTTATGCTTCTTAACTTTTTGACCATCTTACTACTTTTATATTTTTATATTTATCTAATACATCCATATATTTTTCATACTCTTCTTCCCACAGCATATCTGGAACTTTATCAAATGCTGTAAATACTTTTTCAGCTTCTGATAAAAATACTAATTGCTCTTGAGGAGTCAATTTTTCATATTTTTTTGCAAATCTATATAATTTATCTAAAACTTGGTTTGCTTCTATAAAATCCCAGAAATCTTTTACTTTCATTCCTGCTGCTTTAATTTGTGCAACTGCAAACAAAACCAATGCAAATACTATAACTATTAATACATACATTATTATTAGTACTACCATTTCTAGCACCTTCTTTTTTCATAAGCATAAAATAATTATACCATATACTACCATCATTTGCAAATTTTTGTGGAATTAAATTCATTGTTGTGTTATAATAAATTTCTTATTATGAAAGGACTGAAATTTTTTATGGATAGATATAAACAAACTAAAATAGTTGGTATTTTTGGAATTATTGGAAATATTTTTTTACTTGTTATAAAAGCTGTTGTTGGTTTCATTAGCAAGAGTCAAGCAATGATTGCAGATAGCATAAATAGTGCCAGTGATATATTTGCTTCATTAATGACTTTTATAGGAAACAAAATTGCAAGTAAACCGGGCGATTCTGACCACAATTTTGGCCATCGGTAAATCTGAATATATATTTTCTATGCTAATTAGTATATCAATGATAGCAATATCTATTAAATTATTGATAGATTCTATATCTTCATTTATTTTTGGCAATAAATTAGAATATTCTATATCATTAGTTATTGTTTGCATAATTACAATTTTAGTAAAAATTTTTCTATTTATATATACAAATAGATTAACTAAAAAATACGATAATATCTTATTAAAAGCAAATTCTAAAGATCATTTTAACGATTGTATTGTAACTTCGTTTACTTTAATATCTATTTTATTTGCATCACAAGGAATTTATTGGATAGATAGTTTAGTAGGTTTAGGAATTGCTGTTTGGATATGCTTTTCTGGTATAAAAATATTTATAGAAAGTTATAATGTACTAATGGATATCTCGATTGATGAACATACTAAGGATTCTATACTAAGTTTAGTTAATAATTATGAAGAAATAAAAGGGATTGATAATATTTATTCTACGCCTTCTGGTTATAAATATATAGTTATACTAACGATATGTGTAGACGGCAATATGTCTACATTTGATAGTCATAATTTAGCCGATAATTTAGAACAAGATATAAAAACATTAGATAATATATATGATGCAATAATACACGTTAATCCAGTATAAAATTCAACGAAAGGGGTCTCTGTCCCCTTTCATTGAATTTATTTTTTGATTTTTACTTTTATTTCTATTTCATCATCTTTTGCTGTTATTTTTGCAGTATCTCCTGATTTTAGATTTCCGTCTAAAATTTCTTCTGCAAGTTTGTCTTCTATTATGTTTTGTATTGCACGACGAAGTGGTCTTGCTCCATAGTTTGTATCGGTTCCTTTTTTTATTATTAATTCCTTTGCTTTGTCATCTACTTCTAACTTGATATTTTTTTCACTAATTCTCTTTTTTATTTGATTAAGCATAATATCAACTATTTGGCTTAACTCACTTTCAGTTAATTTATGGAAAACGATTATTTCATCAATACGATTTATAAATTCTGGTCTAAATCCTTTTTTTAATTCTGCCATTACTTCTTTTTTTGTATTTTCATATTCTATCTGGGATTCATTATCATTTTTTCCTGCAGAAAATCCTAACGTTTTTTTATCAGTAATTAATCTTGCACCAATATTAGATGTCATAATTATTACACAATTTTTAAAGTTTACAGTTCTTCCGTGTGAATCTGTAAGTCTTCCGTCATCTAATATTTGAAGTAACATATTCAAAACGTCTGGATGTGCTTTTTCTACTTCATCAAATAAAATAACTGAATATGGTTTTCTTCTTACTTTTTCAGTAAGTCCTCCACCTTCGTCAAATCCTACATAACCAGGAGGCGAACCTATCATTTTTGATGTAGAATAGCTTTCCATATATTCAGACATATCTACTCTTATAATAGCATTTTCATCGCCAAATAAATTTTCTGCAAGTGCCTTAGACAACTCTGTTTTACCAACACCTGTTGGACCTAAAAACATAAATGAACCTATTGGTCTGTTTGGATCTTTTAGTCCAACTCTTCCTCTTTTTATTGCTTTTGCTACTGCTGATACTGCTTCGTCTTGTCCAATTACTCTTTCGTGCAATGTTTTTTCTAAATTTTTTAACCTTTCATTTTCATTTTGAGTTATTTT
Source organism: uncultured Clostridium sp. (assembly GCA_964479635.1). Lineage (GTDB taxonomy): Bacteria > Bacillota > Clostridia > TANB77 > CAG-508 > CAG-452. Next base: position 6,617 of record CAYZMV010000062.1, read on the forward strand.
TTGTGCAGGTATTCCTGTACTTGATGCTATAACTTCTGCAACGTCTTCTGATGTTATTTTTCTTACATCTTTAATATTTTTATCTTTCCATTTACTCTTTTCTTTTTCTAATTTATCTTTTTCTTTATGTTCCTTATCCCTGAGTTCTGCTGCTTTTTCAAAATCTTGTACTGCTATTGCTTCTTCCTTTTCTTTCTCAATTTTTTCTATTTCTTCTTCCAATTTTTTTATTTTGTCCGGTTCTGTATAAGTTTTTAATCTCACTTTAGATGATGCCTCATCAATTAAATCTATTGCTTTATCTGGCAAGAATCTATCATTAATATATCTACTAGATAACTTAACTGCTGAATCTATTGCTTCGTCTGTGATTTTAACATTGTGATGTGCTTCGTATTTATCTCTTAGCCCTTTTAATATTTCTATACTATCTTCAATACTTGGTTCGTCAACTATAACTGGCTGAAATCTTCTTTCTAATGCACTATCTTTTTCAATATATTTTCTATATTCATT
>CAYZMV010000063.1:0-7099 GCA_964479635.1 uncultured Clostridium sp.
TAGAAATAGGTGTTGATGTATTAAGAAAATATAAAGAGAGTGAAATAATAATTAATGCTGTTCAAGCACATCACGGTGATGTAGAACCAAAAACAATAGAAGCAGTGTTAGTTCAAGCAGCTGATGCTATATCGGCATCAAGACCTGGTGCAAGAAGAGAAACATTAGAAGCATATATTAAGAGATTAGAAAAACTAGAAGAAATAGCAGATTCTTTTGAAGGAGTAGATAAATCATTTGCAATTCAAGCAGGACGTGAAGTAAGACTTATAGTTAAACCAGAAAAAATATCAGATAGTCAAATGGTGATACTTGCAAGAGATGTTGCCAAAAAAGTAGAATCAGAAATGGAATATCCGGGACAGATAAAAATAAATGTCATTAGAGAAACAAGAGCAATAGATTATGCAAAATAATGAAAATGTAAAACCGTCGCATATTAAAGTGTGGCGGTTTTTGTATTATATATTTTCAATTAAAAAAATTGTAGTTTGTAAATCTATTTGCTAAAATTTGAGTTTTATAGTATATTATAATACAGAAATAAAATGGAGGGAGAGAAGTCAGTTGAAAATTTTATTAATAGGGGATATTGTAGGAACAAATGGAGTAAATAAAGTGAAAGAAATTTTACCTAAACTAATAGAAGATAAAAACATAGATTTCGTTATAGCAAATGGAGAAAATAGTAGTGATGGCAGTGGAATTACATCAAAAATTTTTAAAGAATTAATTTCATCTGGTGTAAATGTTGTAACAATGGGAAATCATACATGGGGCAAAAAGGATATATTCAATATAATTGATAATAAAAACTTAATAAGACCTGCAAATTATCCACGAGATGTTGTAGGAAATGGATATGGAATATATAAATGTAAAGATAAAAATATTGCAGTAATTAATTTAATAGGAAGAGCAAGTATGAATGTATTATCAGAAAATCCTTTTATTGTTGTAAGTGATATAATTGACGAAATAAAAAAGAATGTGGATATAATATTTGTAGATTTTCACGCAGAAGCAACAGCTGAAAAAATAGCAATGGGATATTTTTTAGATGGAAAAGTAACTTGCTTATTTGGAACTCATACACATATTGCAACAGCAGATGAAACAATACTAGAAAATGGAACTGCATACATTACAGATATAGGAATGACAGGACCAAAAAAATCGGTAATAGGAATGGATGTAGAGGCATCTATAAAAAGATTTGTAACTACTCTTCCAGAAAAATATAAAGTTAGCAGTGATAAAGATGTTATTTTAAATGGTTGTATTGTAACAATTAATAGCGAAAATTGTCGAGTAGAAAAAATTGATAGAATAAATTTATAATATTTGGCGAAATACAAGCAATATGCGCGATGAAAACTTCCTTTTTTTTCCAAAAATATATAGACAATGTTTATAAAATATATTATAAATATATAAGTAACAAATGAAACAAAAAATAGAGTTACAAAAAAATAATTTTAGGAGGCAAAAAATGGAAGTTTTAAAAATTTCATCAAAATCAAATCCAAATTCAGTAGCAGGGGCAATCGCAGGATTAGTAAAGGAAAATAACAAAGCAGAAATGCAAGCGATTGGTGCAGGGGCATTAAATCAAGCCGTAAAAGCTGTAGCAATAGCAAGGGGGTTCGTTGCTCCAGCAGGTGTTGACTTAGTATGTATACCGGCATTTGCTGATGTTGAAGTAGAGGGAGAAAATAGAACGGGAATGAAACTAATAATAGAATCGAGAAAATAAATTATTAGTAATAGTTCCTAGCAAAACAAATTTGTTGCATTTGGAACATATTTAAAAAGAATAAATAGGGGGGCTAGTAATTTTATTGGTCCTCCTTTTGTTAATAGTAGGAGGAGTAAATGAAAACAAATGCATTTAAATATATATTTTTTACAATAGTAATTTTATTAATTGGTTTTGCCATATATGCATTGTATAAAGATGGAAATAAAAAAATTTATGCCACAAAAGACAATGAAGCTGAAATTAATATGGTTAGAGAATTAAATATTGGCATTAGTGGTTATGACAATATAAATCCAATACTTAGTAATAATAGAGACATTCAATACATAGACAAGCTTATATTTGAGCCATTAGTAAGCATAACTTACGATTTTAAAATTGAAAACAAAATTGCTGAAGAATTTTCAAAAATAAATGATACTACCTATATAGTTAAACTTAGGGAAGATAAATATTTTCATAATGGCGAAAAACTCACAGCAAAAGATGTTATATTCACAATAAATAATTTAATGAATGATAGTGTAACATCTATATATAAAGAAAATATAAAAGATATACAAGAATTACAGCAAATTGATGACTACACAATAAAAATATTACTAAAACAAAGGGTAGATTTTTTTGAATATTTAATGTGTATACCAATTCTTGCCAAGAATACATATCAAGATAATAGCTTTAACATAACAACAGATGTACCAGTTGGTACAGGAATTTTTAAAATAGCAAAAATAGAAAATGATAAGATTATTTTAGAAAAATCCAATTATGAAAACAAATCTAAAATAACCAAAATAAATATACTACTAAAAGATACAGTAAAAGATTTATATTTAGCATTAACAAAAAAAGAAATAGATTTAATGGTAACAGACAATATGGAATATGAAAAGTATGTAGGTAAAATTGGATATAACGTAGTTCAATATGCAGGGCGCGAATTTGACTACTTAGTTTTGAACAATGAAAATTCAATTTTAAGTGATAAAGAAGTAAGAAAGGCAATCAATTATGCAATAGATAGAAACCAAATTAATTATAATATATATAATAATAAATATAATATCTGCGAATTTCCACTGAGTTATGGAAGTTATTTAGATAATAGTATAAAAACAGAGTATGATATAAATGAGGCAACAAACAGTTTTACTAAAGCGGGGTGGACATTAAAAAATAATGTTATGCAAAAGCAATATAACAATTTAAGCTTAAGACTACTTGTGAATAAAGAAAACGACTTAAGAGTAAAAACTGCAGAAAATATAAAAGAACAATTAGAAAAAATAGGTATAGCAATTAATATTATATCTGTTGATGATAATCAGTTTAAAAGCTATGTAAAAAATAAAAATTATGATATAATTCTAACAGGTAATTATGTGCCTAACAATCCAAATTTAAATACATACTTTGGTGAGAATAATTTATCAAATTTTGATAATGAAGAAATAAAAAATATATTAGGTGAAATTAAAAATATAGATAATCAAGAGGATATTTTGAAAGAAAAGTACACACGAATTGAAGAAATATATAAAGAAAATATACCTTTTATTAGTTTATATATTAATAGTATATTTGTTTTAAGTAATAAAAATTTGAAAGGAGATTTATCAGGAAATTGGTATAATATTTATTATAATATTGACAACTGGTATAAAGTTGAATAATATTAATAGGGAAAGTTAAAAAGAATTAAAAAAAGGTCTTGACAAAATAAATTTATCATATATAATAATAGCAAACATACGTTTGAAAATAAAAAATGCATTAAATGAGGAGGAATAAAAATGAGTGATGAAAATTTAGAAAAGAAAAAAGCATTAGAAGTAGCATTAGCACAAATTGAAAAGCAATTTGGAAAAGGTTCAGTAATGAAACTTGGAGAATACAAGGCGATGAACGTAGAAGCAATTCCAACAGGAGCATTGGGATTAGATATAGCACTTGGAATTGGAGGAGTTCCTAGAGGAAGAATAATAGAAATATTTGGACCAGAGTCTTCTGGTAAAACAACACTTGCACTTCACATTATAGCTGAGGCACAAAAAATGAATGGAGAAGCAGCATTTATTGATGCAGAACACGCTTTAGATCCAGTATATGCAAAACATCTTGGAGTAGATATAGATAACTTAATTGTATCTCAACCCGACACAGGTGAACAGGCATTAGAAATAACAGAAAGCCTAGTCAGAAGCGGTGCTTTAGATGTTATAGTTGTTGACTCTGTTGCTGCATTAGTACCAAAAGCAGAAATTGATGGAGATATGGGAGATGCCCATATGGGACTTCAAGCAAGACTTATGTCACAAGCATTAAGAAAACTTGCAGGAGCAATAAACAAAACAAAAACAGTTATAATATTTATAAATCAATTAAGAGAAAAAATAGGTGTTATGTTTGGAAATCCTGAAACTACTACAGGCGGTAGGGCATTAAAATTCTATGCATCTGTAAGATTGGATATTAGAAAAGTAGAAAATATAAAACAAGAAGGAGAAGTTATAGGAAACAGAGTAAGAGTAAAAGTTATAAAAAACAAGGTAGCACCACCATTTAGAGAAGCAGAATTTGACATTATATATGGAAAAGGAATATCTAAAGAAGGAAATGTATTAGATATGGCAGTTAACTTAGATATAATTGAAAAAAGCGGTTCGTGGTTTAGCTATAACGGAGAAAAAATTGGACAGGGCAGAGAAAATGCAAAGCAGTATTTGAAGGATAATCCAGAAATAATGAAAGAGGTAGAAAAGAAAGTTAGAGATAACTTTGAAGAAGCATTTGAAAAAAGTTTAGGGGATGACGAAGAAGTAGACAATGACGAAGAAAAAAATGCAGAAGAAGTAGACGAGTAAATTTAAAATAATGGAGATGCTAAATGGGATATATAGAAGAATTTGACAAATTAAAAACTAAGGTATTAAAATACATATTATTTAAAAAAAGAACAGAAAATGAAATCAGACAAAAATTTATAGCAGATGAAGGTGAATTATTAAATGATGTTATTGATGAATTAAAAGAATCAGGTTATATAAATGACGAATTATATATAGAAAAAGCAGTAAAGGAATATATGAATCTCAAAAATTTATCAATAAAAGAAATTGAATATAAATTAATTTCAAAAGGTATAAAAAAAGAATTAATAGATGATTATATTTCTAATAATAAAGAAGTTTTATTAGAATATGAAATAAAATCTGCTAAGAATATAATAATGAAAAAGGTAGATTCACTTGGCAAAGAAGAAACTTTAAATTATTTAAGAAAAAAAATGTACATAGAAGATAGCCTAAAAATTGCTATGCAAGAAATAGAGGAGTAAAAATGAACAAAATTTTAACATTAGAAACTAACAAATATGAAATAAAACTAGATAATTTTGAAGGACCACTTGATTTATTATGCCATTTAGTTGATAAAAACAAAATGGATATACATAAGGTTAATATTACTAAAATAACAGATCAATATATTGAATATATAAATAAAATGAAAGAATTAAATTTAGATGTTACAAGTGAATTTGTTTTAATGGCTTCAACTCTTTTATATATCAAGTCAAAAAGTTTACTGCCTAAACAGATAGAAGACGAAGGAGAGCTCACTGAAGAAGAATTAATACATAGAATTATAGAATATAAAAAATATAAAGAAATATCAAAAAAATTAAGAGAAAAGTTTGATATGTATTCTAAAAGATTTTATAAATTACCAGATAAAATAGAACTTCCAAAGAGAAAATTAGAAGAAAACTATTCTACTGAGTTATTAGAAAATGAATATAAAAAGCTTTTAGAAAAAAACAAAGAAAAAATAAATGTAAATGCAGATAATATTGAAAAAATTGCAATAACAGAAAGCATTACAATAGCAAGTAAAGTTAAAGATATATTTAGAGAATTAATAAAAAAGCCAAAATTTATATTTAATAAATTATGCAAGACAAAAAATTATACAAAACTTGAAACGGTAACAGCTTTTACAGGATTATTAGAATTAACAAAAAGAAATAAAGTAAAGACTGAACAAGAAAAGATATTTGGTGATATAACAGTAGAAAAGGCGAAAAATTAAGTATGCTTTTTTGTTGCAAAAGAAGAATCAAATAAACATAGTAAAGAATTTTGCTATGTTTATTTTTTTATTGAATTTAAATCCAAAATAATGGGAATAATGTTATTAAAATTACAGGAGATAAATTATGATAGTATTTTTTATAGTTTTAATAATATTAATTTTAATTTCATTAATGTTTTTGATATTATGCTTGTCAAATTTAGAAGTAGAGATAGAAAAATTATGGTTCGATAGCACAAATAAAAAACATAAAAGACTAAGTGATTATGATATTTTTATCAGAATAAAATTATTTGATAAAATTACTTGGTTTAAATTTAAAATTGACGATGACAAAATGGTTAAGATGAAAAATTCTAAATTTTTAAACAGTAAAATGTTTAAAAAATTTAATAATATTCAAAATGTAAAAAAATTTATATCAAGAAATAAAAAGGAAATATTTAATCTAAAAAATTTGAAAGAATTAGATATAAATATAAAAAAATTAAATTTAAAGATGAAACTATCAGCATTAGATAATATAATTACATCATTTGGCGTTGCAATAATCTCGTCAATCATTTCAATAATCTTGGCAAGAAGTATTAAAGAATATGATAAAGACAAATATTATTATAGAGTAACTCCTATATATGAATACAAACCAATATTAAAAATTAAATTAAATTGTATAATTGATGTAAAAATTGTACATATTATGAATATAATATATATTTTATTAAAGAAAAGGAGTGTTGAAAATAATGAGAGAACATCCAATCGAAGGACTTATGTCTGCGGCAATGAGTAGTATTCAAGATATGATAGATGTAAATACATTAAAGAGAACTTTATAAGGTTCTCTTTTTTTATGGAAATGAAAAATTTGACAAAAAAAATTAAGCATTTTTTATGCTTACAAAGATTTTTTCTTTATTTAACTATCAACTTCCGATTAGGTTTAATTGTTGGTGCACAGCTTTCGTTATTTTTATGTGCAATATATTGCAAAACTTAAAATTTTATGGTAAATTAAAATATACCTTATAGCAAAAAATTTCATATATGTATATAACACTTTCTAAAACATAAGAAATTATAAAAGTGATATAGAAAAGAGGTAATGTATTTGGGTAGCGAAAAAATTAACAATAGTTTAAGTAATACGATTAAAAATATTAACATACATAAACGGTTTTATTATCTTCTTCTGCTTTTGTATTTCATTCATTGTATTAACTTTAACAAGTAATAGTTCAT
>CAYZMV010000064.1:0-2703 GCA_964479635.1 uncultured Clostridium sp.
AGTTTTCAATCTCATATCAAGAATTGCTTGTGCTTGTACATCTGATAGTCCAAATCTTTTCATTAATTTTTCTTTTGCATCATCATAAGCTGATCTAATAATTGCTATTACTTCCTCAATATTATCTAAAGCAATTTTTAATCCTTCTAAAATATGAGCTCTTGCTTCTGCTTTGTCTAATTCAAATTTTGTTCTTCTTAAAACCACCACTCTTCTGTGTTCAATATAATGGTCTAAGCATTGTCTCAATGTTAATATTTCTGGTTTTCCATCTACTAATGCAAGCATTATTATTCCAAATGTATCCTGCATTTGTGTATTTTTATATAATTGATTTAAAACTACTTGAGGATTTGCATCTCTTTTTAAATCTATAACAATTCTAACTTTTTCTTCTCTATCTGATTCATCTCTAATTGCTGATATTCCTTCTATTCTTTTTTCTTTTACAAGGTCTGCAATATGTTCAATTAATTTTGCCTTATTTACTTGATAAGGAAGTGAAGAAACTATTATTCTTTGTTTATTTCCATTCATTTCTTCAATTTCCGCTTCTGCCCTTAAAATTATTTTTCCTCTGCCTGTTGTATAGGCTTCTTTTATTCCCTCTCTTCCTAAAATTGTTGCACCTGTTGGAAAATCTGGTCCTTTTATAATTGACATTAACTCTTCATCTGAAACGTCATCCTCATCTATTATTTTTACTATTCCATCAATTAATTCTCCTAAATTGTGTGGTGGAATATTAGTAGCCATACCTACGGCAATACCCGATGAACCATTTGCAAGTAATGCTGGTATCCTTGCAGGTAATACAACTGGTTCTTGAAGTCTATCATCAAAGTTAGGCATAAAATCTACCGTATCTTTTTCAATATCTGTAAGCATATTTACTGCTATTTTAGACATTCTTGCTTCTGTGTAACGATATGCTGCTGGCGGATCGCCATCTACAGAGCCAAAGTTTCCATGTCCATCTATCATCATATATCTCATCGAGAAATCTTGTGCCATTCTTACTAATGCATCATATACAGAAGCGTCTCCGTGTGGATGATATCTACCAAGAACGTCTCCAACAGTTGTGGCACATTTCCTATATGGTTTGTCAGGTGTAAAGCCATCTTCGTGCATTGTGTATAAAATTCTTCTATGTACTGGTTTTAATCCATCTCGAACATCTGGAAGTGCACGTGCTACAATAACACTCATTGCATAATCTATATATGCTGTTCTCATTTCATTTTCTATATCTTTTTGTATAATATTTTCTTCTGCCTTGTCCATTGTTTAACCTCTTTTCAATATTATTTTATCTTTTTATATTATATATTAACAATGCTAAATATGCAAGAAAAAACTATAAAAAACATACGGAAATATACCTTTTAAAGAAAAATTAATTAATAAAAAAGTTGCTGTAATGCAACTCTTTATCTAAATTAATTTTTTTGCTAATTCTAGTTCTTCATTCGAAAGATTAAAATCTCCCCCTTTGTTTTTTATTAATTGATGTAAATTTTCAAGTTCTCTCGTTTTTGTTAATACATTTTCTAGGGGAACAACTGTCTTTAATTCTTTCTCTATTTTTTTATACTGCTTTTCCATATTATCAAAATCTTGATTTTTATAAGATGTAATCCAACTTTCTATGTATTTATCTATCTTTTCTATTGATTCTATTTGTGAAGTCATAGTATTTTCGATATTATTATTTACAGTATTCAAGATTGTGTCTTTGCCTTTTTCTATTATACCTGCCGTATTTTTATTTATTAATTTTTTTTCTTTTGCCTTATCTATTCCCCAATCTAAAACATCAGAAATAGAATCTATTAAACCTCCTTTTTTTATAACGTCTTTTACTTGTGACATATTATCAAATTTTCCCGTAAAAATTCCGGAGTACACTTTTTCCCATATCAATAACATTATCAATCGCTGTTTTTATTCCTGCAGAAAAGCCATCGGTAATAATACTATCTTTTACTTCTATTACTTCATCTTCTATAAAATCTGGTAAAAGTGCTTTTAGTCCAAAGTCTATTCCACCATTGACTACTTGTCCTAAAGTAGTTTCTAGAAATCCCTTTTGCTCATCATACGTCACATTACTTGAATCATTATTTTTTAAATTAATATCGTTTGCAATCGCTAATTCATCACTCATATATATTCCTCCCTTACAACTCACATTTTTCTATTATTTTTTCAAATTGTTTTTTTAATTTTTTATCTATTGTTTTTAAATGACTATTAATTATTAAATTAATTTTATCATTTAATTTAATTTTTCCTAAAATATTAAAATCTGAAAATAGTGTTTTTAATATACTATCATTTATTGAATTAATATTAACTTTATTAAATATTATATTTATTTTTTGTTTTTCTATTTTCCACTTATTAATATAAATATCCAATAAATTTCTACTCTTTTTTAATTCAATTAAATTCGCCTCTGCTAAAAATAATATTTTATCTGATTTTTCTAAAATTTCTTTTGTATAATCGAAAAAACATTCTGACGTTGTATCAATAATTATTAACTCATATTCCATTGAAAATTCATCCAATATATTTTTTATTTTATTTTTTTCTACTTTATATTTGTCATCAAACAAAATGTCTGTAGCACATAATAAATGTATTTTTTTATTAAATTTTATTATTAGATTATTTATATTACTATTTTTTTCTTCT
>CAYZMV010000064.1:2713-3914 GCA_964479635.1 uncultured Clostridium sp.
ACTCTTTTTACATTAAAAATTGAATTTATACTTTGATTAAATATATCAAAATCTATTAATAATATTTTTTTGTTTTTTAGTATTTTTGCTAGAATTGAACAAAAAGCACTTTTACCAATTCCATTTGTTCCAACAATACTAATTATTTTATTGCTATGAATTGTTTTTTTATTTTCTTTTTTTAATTTTTTTAATATTTTATTTTTTATTTTTATAAATACTTTATTATCTAATTTAATATTTATTTTATTTTTATTATTTTTTTCTAATATTATTTTTTTTAAATCTTTTATTTCTTCATTAATTTCATCTTCTTTTTTTATAGTATCAATATCATTTATTTTACTTATTAATTCATTATTTGTAATTTTATTATTATAAAAAATATTAAAAATACCCTTTGATATCAGATAATTTTTTAATTCTTCATTTTCATTTTTCAGTATCGCGATTATTTCTATTTTTTTATTAATTATTTTTATTTTTTCAATTAATTTTTTAAATTCAATTTGTCCTGGTAATAATTCACTTATAATTATTAAATTGATTTCGTTATTTTTTTCTAATATTTCTATTATGCCTTCTTTATATTGTATATCATTACCTATTATTTCAAAATTTGTTTTTTCTTTTAATTTTTCATTTGTTTTTGGATTTCCTAGTGCTGTTACTATTTTCATAATTTCTCCTTTTTTTATTTTTATATAATTATTTCTTTTTCAAAATCTGATACATCTATTTTACTTAAAATATGTTCTTCTCCTGCAAACATTAAGCATTCTCCTCTTTTTAAAGATTTAATTTCTATTTTTTCTTTTTCTGACAAATTTGTATATTTACTTAAAATTAAAATATTTTCTTCTTCCAATGCAAAAAATATTTTATTGCTTGAATTATTTAAAATACTTTTGCCATAAGTTCCTTCATCTAAACTAAATAAATCAGAAATATCTTGTGTTATTGCAATACTACTTCCTCCATATTTTCTAATGGTTTTGAATATTTTATAAATAAAACTTGCAACATCTTTATTAGATGTAACTCCAATTAATCTCCAGACTTCATCTAAATAAATAGCTTTTTTTATATCTCTATTATTTTTAATTTTGTCCCAAAATAAATCAATAAATAAATACATCCCATATTTCAAATTTTCTTCTCCTAAATCATATACGTCAGCAATAATTAATTTATTTTTTAA
>CAYZMV010000064.1:3924-7082 GCA_964479635.1 uncultured Clostridium sp.
GGCATATCCTTACTTTCTTTAAAAATTGGTTCTATACTAACTTTGTTTTCATCTGTTTTATATAAACTACTATCATCAAAAGTTATATTTTTGGCTTCATAGCATTTTATTATTTTTTCTTCTAATATTGCTTTTTCTTCTTCGTTTAATTCCCCAAATATTAAATTAAAAAATCCTATCAGTTTTGCTATTTTAGTTGCCAAATATCCATTACCATCTTCAATAGATTCTTTTCTAATATCTAAAATATTTATATATGTCTCTGAATTTGGTCCTATTTTTAAAATAGTTCCATTTAAATTTTTTGCTAGTTTTTCATATTCTCTTTCTGGATCAATGACATATTGTTCAATATTTAAAAGCCTATACCTCAAAATCATTAATTTTGTATAAAAAGATTTTCCGAGATCCACTCGTTCCAAAAATACACATATTCGCATTTTTATATTTATCCTGATTATATCTGTCTATAAATACTAAAGAGTTATTATAAATATTAGTGCCACAAAAAATTCCTTCTTCATCAAAAATACTTGAAGATATAAATGGATATGTTGCAACAAGTCCACTGGTTAATATATTTCTTCTTGAAGCAAATTTAATATCATTGTTATTTGCCATTATTGGCAGACACGATAAAAATAATTGTTCCTGTCTAAAATTTGCTCTTCTTGTTTGAAGTCCGAATACTTTGAAGTATTCCTTCCACTTTATTTACTAAATATTCTTGACTATCAATATCATTAGAAAATACATTTAAATATATGTATAAAAAATATATGTCTTCATTATTTACCTGAATTTCTCTTCTAATATATTTAGCATCATTATATGTAAATGCAGCAATGTCTATATCTTGCCTGTTTTGATTGCTTTCTTTTATATCTGCTCCCACATTTGCTATATGATAAGTTAAATTTCTAATTATTTTATATGGATCTTGTTTTTCATAAAATATTGAAACATTCATATTTAAATTTGAATCTAGAATTTTTTTTAATATTAAATCATCATATTCTCTATAATAATTGACTATTATAATTCCTGAATAATACATATTATCTATTTCAATATATTTAGGATTATTTAAATTAATATACGCTGGAGATACATCATCTTTTACACAAAATGCTCCTGTTATTTCATTGTCATTTTTTTTAATATTAAAATTTTTCATTTTTTACATCTCACTTTTCACATCTGAGTTAAATTTTTTCTTGAATTAAAAAAAGAATATAATATTTTTTCTACTTGACTTTTTTCAGAAATTTCTATCACAATATTTCCACATCTTGATAAACACTCTTTAATATTAAAATATTTATCTTTTAATTTATCGAAAATTATTTTTTCCATATTAACTTTAACTTTTTTCTTTTTGATTTGTGAAATTTCCTTAACTATGATATAAAAATTTTTTGAAGATGATTTTTTATCAATATTCATTTCTTGAATGAATTTAATATATTGATTCGATAATAATTTTATATTTTCTTCTTCATTTTTTGTTTTATCTTTTATTTTGGAAATATGTTTAGATAAATCTTCTTTATTACTTTGAATTAAAATTTGAATGTCAAAATTACACGTTTTTAAAAAAATTTTATAAGAATTTAAAATTGCCTCTTTTTCTAAATTAGATTTAAGATTAAAATTTATTGGTATAATTTTAATTATTTTTACATACGAATTATCTTTTAATTTTATAATTCCATTATCTAATATTTCGTTAAATGGCAACCATTCTTGAACAGAATTGATTGTTTTAATATTTTTTCCTCCTTTCTTTTTTACTATATTACAATTTTTTTTGAAATATGTCAACATTTTTTCGTTGACATATTTCGACAAATTACATTTTATTTGATTAATTTTCCAGAATTATTTTTGAATTTTAGAACATAATAATATCATAAAGTTTATATTAGTTGAATTAAGAGTAAATAAAGATCTTAGTTATTTGGTTTTTATTTATTCGAGCAAAGATGTAATATAGTCTTCTGGATTATATTATTTCGGAGTCGTAAATTATAATACTTGTATGTAGGCTGTATTTTCTTTCTTTTTCTTTATATATGGTCAAATTATATGTATTATAGTTGGGTTAAGATTATATTAATATCTAGTATCTAATATTTATAAGAATATTATTTCTTTAGGAATGTTAGAAAGGGATTGTTTTTAGTCCTTCGCGGATGAATATGGTTTCTTTTGGTATTTTTATAGTCGAGCAAGTAATTAAAATATGTGGTTTATTGCTTACTTATATAGAAATATATATTAGGTAAAAAAATTATATATTTTAGTTTGAGCTGAAGATTAATATGGGCTTTATTGATAATAGCTCGGATTTTCCGGGCTATTAATTATTGTTTATACATCTAAATTTTTAACATCTCTTGCATTTTCTACAATAAAATCTCTTCTTGGACCTACATCGTCTCCCATTAATAAAGAAATTGTTTCATCTGCTTTCATAGCATCTTCCATAGTTACTTGAATTAATATTCTATTTTCTGGATTCATTGTTGTTTCCCAAAGTTGCTCAGGATTCATTTCTCCTAATCCTTTATATCTTTGTATAGTAACTTGATCTCTTGCGATTCCCTTTTCTTCTAGTGTTTTATATGCTTCTGCTAAATCATTATCAGTATAACAATAAATATCTTCCATTCCTTTTTTTGCTAATTTATATAGTGGTGGTTGTGCTAAGAATACATTGCCATTTTCAACAAGTGGTCTCATATATCTAAAGAAAAATGTTAATAACAATGTTCTTATGTGTGCACCATCAACATCGGCATCTGCCATTATAATTACTTTTCCATATCTAATTTTAGTAATATCAAAATCAGATCCAATTCCTGCTCCAACAGCAAGTATTACTGGTTGTAATTTATCATTATTATATATTTTGTCCGCTCTTGCTTTTTCAACATTTAGCATTTTCCCCCAAAGTGGTAATATTGCTTGAAATCTTCTATCTCGACCTTGTTTTGCACTTCCCCCTGCTGAATCTCCCTCAACTATATAAACTTCACATTCTTCTGGTTTATTACTACTACAATCTGCTAGTTTTCCAGGGAGAGTAGTATTTTCTAATACATTTTTTCTTCTTACTAATTCTCTTGCTTTTCTTGCTGCAACTCTTGCTCTTG
>CAYZMV010000065.1:0-7010 GCA_964479635.1 uncultured Clostridium sp.
ATCAGATATTACTCAATCTTTTAGAGGTCTTGTTGAAACAATATTTCCCGGTGTTCTTCCAAGCATTCTTCTTGCTTCTCCACCTACTGCCAATACTTCATTTGTAACATTGTTTACTGCTACAACTGAAGGCTCTCTTAAAACAATTCCCTTACCTTTAACATAAGCAATTACAGTTGCCGTTCCCAAATCTATACCTATATCTTGTCCAAAACCGTCTAAAACCGAACATTACCATCTATCCCTTCCAATATATTTTATATTACTTACAGAATTGTTACATTTATGTTGCAATTATATTACAAAATAAATAAAATAGCAAATATTTTTCAAAACTATTTGCTATCGTATCATTATAATTTAATATATTTATGGTAATAGTGTATATAAAACTAAGGTTCCTGCAATAGGTAAAGCAATTTTAACACTATCATCCTCTATATCATCAAAGAGATTATATTCATCATCTGTCATTTCATCTGTAAGACCTATTAATACTTTATCTACTTTATTATACTTATAGTCTATATCAAAATTAATCGTCTCATTTACATTGAAATATTTTAATTCTTTATATTCGCTTCCTAAATATACTCCATCTTTATCATATAAATTAACTTTCAAATATTTTAGTGGAATATGCTCTCCTGTATCATTAGTTATTGAACCCTTTATATACCCGTGAGTTCTTGTAGTTTTACATTCATTTACTGTAATTGCTGGAGAAGTTCCTACTACCTTACAATCTGTTACATCTACAAAATTATCCCTCAATGCTAAACTTGTTAAACCACTCATTAATAAAAAGAATGCAACAAACATAAAAAAATACATTATAAATTTTTTTATTGTTTCCATTTTTTTCTCCTTCTATTTTGTCCTTTATAATTATACTATAAATTATGTAAATATGCAAATCGGTTAAATTTTTATTTTTTTATTTAGGTATATCGAATAAATGTATACAGCTTCTACCTTTCTATTTAATGCTTTTTCTAATGCTTTTTTATAAATATCTAATTGTTTTTTATACTTCTCTATTAATTTATGCTCATTATCTTTCTCTACATAATCTGTTTTATAATCTAATAATATAAGTTCATCATTTTTATTTATATAATATAAATCTATAATTCCTTGAACCAATATCTTTTCATCTGTTGCGTCATTATATATTTCATTTGATGGTATATAAATATAAAATGGCATCTCTTTTTGTACTTCTTTTGCCTCTCTAATTTCTGAATATAAATTAGATTTAGTAAATGCTAATATTTTTTCTATATCAATATATTTAGTATGACTTTCATTAATTACTTTTGAAAATACAAGTTCTTGTATCAATTCTTTTATAGATTCTTCATTATAGTCTTTAGTAAAATCTAGTTTTTGCATAATTAAGTGCATTAATGTTCCAATTTCCGCTTTGTTTAAGCTCTGGCTTTCTATTAAAAATTTAGGTTTTTCTATCATATCTGCAATTTCTTTTTTTCTGCCTTTTGCAATATCTGTTACAGACATTTTTGCTTCCATTTTTGTAGCTTTTAAATATGGATAATCCCAACTTAAAAGTTTATCTATATGTTTTAATAAGTTTTTATCTTCTACATTCCAGTTTTCAATGTTATTGTTAATTTGCTGATGTTCATTTGAATTTGCCTTTTTATACACTTCGTTTTTGCTAATGCAATTCACATCTAATATATCCTTAAGTTTCTCCTTATTATTGGTACATACTAGCTCTAGCCAATCTATATATGACTTTGCCTTTCTTATATTTACTATATTTATTTTTTTGTTTTCCTCAATTTTAATATTTTCCTTTTCTTTAATGGATTTTTTAAAATTATTATCACAACCAACAATTATTAACTTCTCTTTTGCACGGGTTAAAGCAACATATAAAAGTCTCATCTCTTCTGATAATATTTCATTTAGGTTCTTTATTCTAATTGCCTCTTTGGCAAGTGTATTGTATTCAATTTTTCTTTCATAATTTATATATTTTGGCCCAAATCCTAAATCTTGATGTAATAATATATTTTGATTTAAATCTTTCAAATTAAACATTTTTCCTGTGCCACATAAAAATACTACAGGAAATTCCAATCCCTTACTTTTATGTATACTCATAATTCTAATTACATTCTCATTTTCTCCAATTATTTTTGCAGAAGATTTGTCTCCCAATGATTTACTTACTTTATCTATGTAATTTATAAAATTATACAATCCTTTAAAACTTGCCTTTTCATAATCTTTCGCCTTTTCAAATAATAATTTTAAATTAGCAGTCTTTATATCTCCATTTGGAGTACTGCTAACGAAATCATAATAATTTGTACTTTCGTAAATATACCATATAATCTCGTCTAAACTTAAATATTCTTGCTTTTTCTGCCAGTCCTCAAGCATCTCTAAAAAATTAGTTACCTTTTCTTTTAATTTGCTATTTTCGCAATTATTCTTTACTTCCTCTAATGCTTCATAATAACTTGTATTTTTCGAAGCATAGCGTATTTCAACTAATTCATTATCTGTAAACCCTCCAATATTAGATCTTAGAACAGCTACTAATGGAATATCTGAATTTGGATTATCTATAATTTTTAGTACAGATAAAATTATTTGTATCTCTTCTGTTTCAAAATAACTCAAAGAAGAATCACTAAACACAGGTAATTCTAATTTATTAAGTTCCTTTTCGTAAATAGGTGCAACATTGTTTGTAGCTCTTAATAATATTACTATATCTTTGTAAGTTACTTTTCTATATCCTTGTTTTTTATCAAATAAATTGCTGTTTAATAATTCCTTAATTCTATTTGCCACAAATTTTGCCTCTATCTCACTTTTGGCTAAAATAACTTCATCAATTTCTTCTTCCTCTTGATTTGTGTCTTCTGCTAAATCTATAATATCTAGTTCAGCTTTTCCAGAAGTCAAAATATCAGCACTAGGACTTTCAAACTTTGCTCCTAAATTTAGGTATTCTTTTTCATCATATTCAATATCTCCAAGTTTTTTACTCATTATGTTTTCAAATATAATATTTGTTAAAGATAATATATTTTCTCTACTTCTAAAATTTTTAAAGAGTTGTATTTTAGTATTTTCACTACATTCTTTTTTATTATCTTCTGCTAAAATATATTTATCATATTTTTCTAAAAACAATTCTGGTCTTGCTTGTCTAAATTTGTATATGCTTTGTTTTACATCCCCAACCATAAATATATTACTTCCATTTGATATTGTACTTAATATGTATTCTTGCACTAGGTTACTATCTTGATACTCATCTATTGCAATTTCCACAAATTTTTCTCTATAATTTATAGCAACATCTGTTGGGACATATTCGTTATTCTCATCTTTTTTCACTAATATTTTTAATGCATAATGTTCTATATCATTAAAATCAATAACGTTTTTGTCTCTTTTATTTTCTTGATATTTAATTGAAAACTCCGATATTACCTTTTGAATAGATTTTAATATATTATACATTTCATAAATATCGCTATTTGCCTCATTTGATGAATATATAAGTATTTTACAAGTTATATCTTTTATTCTTTCTTTAACGTCATCTCTTTTTATTTTACATTCTTCTTTTAATTCACAATTTGTTTTTGCTTCTCTTGGCCATCTATCAAATTGTGATTTTAAATTATTTACATTTATATATAACTCATCCCAGCTTAGTGGCTTTTCTATTACAGTTTTTATATTTTCTATATCACTTAATATAATATCATAATATTTTTTTAAATCTATTTCTTTTTTTAGTTTATCAAGCACTATTTCTAAATCTTCTTTGCATAACTTTATCTCGTCTAAGCAGTATTCTATCAATATTTTGCCCCATATAGTTTTAGAAAAATCTTCGTTTAATTTATTCTCTAAATTAAATTTTTCTATACTCTCATTTATCCATTCCTCTGGAAATGGCATACTTTGGGAATAGGTATATATTTTTAAAATCAATTCTTTTAGTGAATCATCATCTCTGTATTCACTATAAATATTCACAAGATTAATAAATTCCTCGTTATTTTCTTCATACAATTTTTCAAATACTTCCTCGAGTGTTTCTTGCTTTAACAGCTCTATTTCTGATGTGTCTGCAATTCTAAAATTTGACGATATGCCTATCTCATAAAAATAATTTTTTATAACCTCTAAACAAAAAGCGTGTATTGTTGAGATGTTTGCTTTGTTTAACAATAGAATTTGTTTTTGAAGATGTACATCATTTGGATTTTCATCAATTTTTGTATATATTGCTTCTAATATTTTTTCTCTCATTTCAGAAGCCGCTGCATTTGTAAATGTTACTATCAATAATTCATCTATATCCACTTTTTCATTTGTGATTTTATTAATTATTCTTTCAACAAGAACTGCGGTTTTACCACTCCCGTGCTCCTGCTGAAACTAATATGTTTTTACCTTTTTTATTAATCGCTTGTAATTGATTACTTGTCCAATCAGTAGACATATATGTTTCCTCCTAATTATTTACTCTTTCTGCTAACCAGTTTTCTAATTCGTCTATTTTTACCCTTACTTGCTCCATTGTATCTCTATCTCTTATTGTTACAGAATTATCATTTTCTGTTTCAAAGTCTACTGTTATGCAATAAGGAGTTCCAATTTCGTCTTCCCTTCTGTATCTTTTTCCTATACTTCCCGTTTCGTCATATTCACATACAAATTTTTTAGATATTTCATCAAATATCTCTGTTGCTTTACCCGATAATTTTTTAGAAAGCGGAAGCACTGCTACTTTATATGGAGCAATATATGGATGCAAATGTAGTACGGTTCTTGTATCGCCCTCCGCTATTTCTTGTTCTTCGTAAGCATCACATAAAACGGCCAAAAATATTCTATCTACGCCAACTGCTGGTTCTACACAATATGGAACATATTTTTCATTTGTTTCTGGGTCTAAATATGTTAAATCAGCTTTGGATGCTTCTATATGTCTTGATAAATCATAATCCGTTCTATCTGCAATTCCCCAAAGCTCTCCCCAACCAAATGGGAATAAATACTCTATATCTGTTGTTCCTTTACTATAAAAAGAAAGTTCCTTCTTTGAATGTTCCCTCATCCTCAAATTTTCTTCTTTTATTCCTATTCCTATAAGCCAATTTTTACAAAACTCTTTCCAATACTCATACCACTGCATATCTGTACCCGGTTTGCAGAAAAATTCCAACTCCATTTGCTCAAATTCCCTTGTTCTGAATATAAAGTTACCCGGAGTTATTTCATTTCTAAATGAACGACCAATTTGTCCTATTCCCATTGGAAGTCTTCTTCTTGTTGTTCTTTGTACATTTTTAAAATTAACAAACATACCGCTGTGCCGTTTCTGGTCTCAAATACACCTCAGATTTAGCATCCTCTGTTACTCCCATATATGTTTTAAACATCAAATTAAATTGTCTTATCTCGGTGAAATTTGTTTTTCCACAATTAGGACATTCTATTTTATTTTTATTAATATATGCTACTAATTGTTCATTTGTCCAACCATCTAATCCAGAAACATCTTTTTTATTTTTAAATGCCCACTCTTCTATTAATTTATCTGCTCTATGCCTTGTTTTGCAATCTTTACAGTCTATAAGTGGGTCACTAAATCCCCCAATATGCCCTGTTGTTGCCCAAACCTCTGGATTCATAATTATTGCTGTATCTATTCCCACATTGTATTTAGATTCTTTTATAAATTTGTTCCACCACATATCTTTTATGTTCTTTTTCATTTCTGCACCCAGTGGTCCATAATCCCACGAATTTGCAAGACCTCCATATATTTCTGAACCCGGATACACAAATCCCCTATTCTTACAAAGTGAAACTATTTTATCCATTGAATTTTCTACCATTTTTGCTTATTCCCCCTCTAATATTTCATATTGATATTTACTTTATCAAAATAAATGTTAAAAGTCAATGTTGTATATATAAAAAACTGATAGAAATTCAAGAGAAGTTCTATCAGCGAATATATTAATTAAGTTTGCATAAATATTACTTGCTTAAATGATGTTGGTTGTCTGGTCCATTTTCGCCAGAGCAAAGGGTTAATGTGATATCAGGCCCTAGAGAAACAACGGGGCGGAGATAAGCGCTGCTACTGACCGTGTGGCCATCAGAGCCGAACATATTGCTACCGCCGAGGCCAGAAGAGGTGCTCACACGGCGTAAGCCGAAGCTCGCATCGCTCGAGCCGCAACCGACATAACGTGAGGCGAGCCAATAATTTGCTCCAGTAGAGAAAATCATACTAGAAAAATTACTATTTTTACAATCCGGATTAGATAACTTGTAATAAGTTTGGGTACAGGTTAAATTTTGCGCCGTATAACTTTCTTTGTCATCAGTTTTTTTGGTTAATTGGTCTTCGGTATAATATGGTTTACTTACACCTAATCCTGAACCATTTTCTTCTGCATAAAGTGCTGGATAATAAACACTACTCCCCGAATATGTTTTTTGATGGTCATATTGTGTACCTGAATCAGAATCAGTATAACTATCCCTTGCCGTTTCGGCAGTCGTACTAAATCCTGCCTCTACATCTTCTATTGTCAAACTTCTTGCTTCTACTCCTAAAGCTTGACTACTATATAGTGTCTTACATATATCATTTAATATATACACTCCATTGTTATATCCTTTTGCTTCGCCAAATCCTATTGTAGCATCTGATGTTGGCTTCTCACTTATTATGGTTAAACATCCATTTTCGCCTACTTCCAATACTCTCCATTTTAATTTTGCTTCCGTCGTTAAATCCGTCGTATTAGAGTCCCATCCAGTATATTCTTTAGTTAATTTATTCACTGAATAAACTTTACTGTCTGGTGTGTAATCTACGTAGTCCCCTATTTCCAATTCTGAATTTGCTTTCTCGTGTACATAGTTTAATTCATTTTCATAAGATGAAGCAATTTCTTGATTAGCTAATACATATTCTGTTGATTTTT
>CAYZMV010000066.1:0-2531 GCA_964479635.1 uncultured Clostridium sp.
AAACCAACATTTACACCAAATCAAGATACAGGTGATCATGTTATTATTTTAAATTGTAAAGATGTTATTTTAACAGGAAATAAATTAAATAATAAAATATACAGACATCACTCAGGATATATTGGTGGTATGAAAGAATTAACTGCTAAAGAAATGTTGCAAAGAAATCCTGAAAAAGTAATGATGTTAGCAGTAAAAGGTATGCTTCCACACAATAGATTAGGAAGAAAAATGATTAACAAGGTAAGAATTTATGCAGGAGCAGAACATAACAATCAAGCACAAAAACCTGAAGTTTGGGAGGTAAAGTAATATGGCACCAAAAAAAGATAAAATAACATTCTATGGAACAGGTAGAAGAAAAAAATCAATAGCAAGAGTTAGACTTGCAAATGGTAATGGAAGTATTATAATAAACAATAAACCTTTAGATGAATTTCTAGAAATTGAAACTTTAAAGGTTATAGTAAAGCAACCATTAGTTGCAACCAATTCACTAGATAAATTTGATGTTGTTGCAAAGGTTACAGGTGGCGGAATTAGCGGTCAAGCAGGTGCTATCAGACACGGTATAGCAAGAGCTTTAGTAGAAGCAAATTCTGAATATAGACCAGTTCTTAAATCTGCTGGTTTTTTAACAAGAGATGCAAGAATGAAAGAACGTAAAAAATACGGACTTAAAAAAGCAAGAAAAGCACCACAATTTTCAAAAAGATAATCTATATACAGAAAAATCCAGAATTTTCATTCTGGATTTTTCTATATGTTTTTTTCAATTATCTTAGAACATTTTCTACATTATAAAATATTCTAAGATAGCAAATTTTTATTTTTATATATCCAATATTTATTCTTATTTTCTATATTATCAATAAATGAAATATACTTTCCTTCCCAATTATCTGGTACATAATTTTCAAATCCCAATGGTTCAGGATATTGAGAATACAAAATATTTTTATCAAAATCTATCATTAACGATGGATAATATTCTTCTAATTCATCTTCTTCATTTTTCTTTGTAATTTCATTTAATATGTTTAATCTTAAGATGTTTACATCAGCTTTATATTCTTTTATATTATCCAAAAACAATTCTGCATTTTCTTTAGATAATACAATAATACCATTTCTAACTTTTTTAAGTTCATTATTACTAAAATAATTATCATAATCAATTTTAGATAATTTTTTTAAATCCATTATCCAAAAAAATTTATCAGTTATATACCAATTAAATGTGTTGTTAAAAATAACTCCTACTATTATTTCTTTATCATAAATTGGTTTTCTTATCATTACCTTTCTCCTTCCTTATCAATTATATCGATTCCCCATAGTTCTCTTAATATATCAATATCGGGCGGTTTAATTTGACATTTATGTATTAAATTTGAAATATTATTGAGGTTTATTGGTGTTTGGTCGATATTTTGGGGTAAATTCTTTGAAAGTATTACATCATATATATCCTTTATTCCATTTATTTTAGTATCTTTTGCGAAAATACATACTTCTTGCAATAATTTACTCCAACTTCCATATAATTGATAAGACTGCCCGAGGAGTTTCTTTATCTACTAATTTAGGATATGTTATATTTCTGTTTCTAAATTCATTTACTGAATATTTTTCTATTAAATATGGTAACCAATATGGTACATACATCTCTATTATATGAAGATCATAATTACTTACATCTTTTGGTATGTTTTTAATGTCATCTATTCCCAATCTTTTAAATAAAAAATGTAACATATGATCCATATCTCCAATATGTAAAGCCTTTGATTTAGAGCAAATTATTTTATCATTAATTGTTCTTATATAATTTCTACTTCTATTTGGAAAAATACCCCCTTGTATTCTAAAAAGTCTTTGAATACTAGTTTTATTATGCATATCTATTATTGATCCCCCTTGTTTTATGCTTTAATAAGCATATTTGTAAATTTTTATTAGTATTATACATTTACAAATTTAATTTAAAAATTAAAATTATTAAGAAAGCTATAAATAGCCAATATGGTAATTATAGCTTTCTTTATTATTAATTATTATATTTTACTTATATTAATAATTTTCTGCTTTGATTTCGAAATATGCTTTTGTATGTGCACATACTGGACAAACTTCTGGAGCTTCTTTGCCAATATGGATATGACCACAATTTCTGCATTTCCAAATTTTATCTCCATCTTTGCTAAATACTAATCCGTTTTCTAAATTTTCTAATAATTTCATATATCTTTCTTCGTGTTCTTTTTCTATTTTTGCTACACCTTCAAACAAATCGGCTATATGGTCAAACCCTTCTTCTCTTGCTTCTTTTGCAAATTTTGCATACATATCTGTCCATTCATAGTTTTCTCCACTAGCTGCTGATTTTAAATTCTCTTCTGTAGAAGGAATTCCATTGTTTAATAATTTAAACCATATTTTAGCATGTTCTTTTTCATTATCAGCTGTTTCTTGAAATATTGCTGCTATTTGCTCATAACCATCTTTTTTTGCTTTACTTGAAAAATATG
>CAYZMV010000066.1:2541-7003 GCA_964479635.1 uncultured Clostridium sp.
TTTTGCCATTCTATCATACATATCTGTCCATTCATAATTTTCTCCCTCTGCTGCAGCTTTTAAATTTTCTGTTGTTGTATGAATGTCGCCACCTTGTAATAATTTGAACCATATTTTAGCATGCTCTTTCTCATTGTCAGCTGTTTCTTGGAATATAGCAGCTATTTGTTCATAGCCTTCTTTTTTTGCTTTACTTGCAAAATATGTGTATTTATTTCTTGCTTGTGATTCACCTGCAAATGCCTCCATTAAATTTTTTTCTGTTTTAGTTCCTTTTAAATCTGCCATTTTGACTACCTCCTAATTTATATTTATTTTTATTATTATTACCTTATATTTTATATCATATCTTATATTTTTTATCAAGTATTTATTACTCAATTACTTCCATAATATCATCTTGCCCCAAACCCTCCAAATTATAATATGATTGTGGTACTTCCCCAACTATTACACTTTCTACTAATAATACTTGATTTACAACCTCATCTTCGATTGTTTTATATTGTGTTACTATACTAACTTTACACGTCAATTCCAAATAAATTCTATATACTGTTTGATTTATACCTGTTGATTCAAATTCATTTTTTATTTCAGTTAGAATATTGCCTGTTGGAATAACTTTTATATTAATATTAGGTCCAGCTCCAGAAAGTAATTTTGCACCAGTTAAAGCTCCAACTGGTATTTGTATTGTTTCTTTTTCTAATTCGGCAAATTGTTTTTCCGCTTCCAATGCTATATCAGAAGCAATTTTATTTATTACAACCACATCTGTTTTTAATACTTTGTTATTTTCCTTTTCTTCAATAGTTACAATGCTATTATAGTTTGTATTTTCTAATATCATATTAGAAGCATTATTCATTATATTTGTACCTATCTCTCTTGCCTTTTCTATACATAATCCTTCAAATATTGGATTTACAGATTTAAATAAACTATAAAATGTAAGTGATGCAATTATAATTATAATAAAAATGCTAAAAAACTTTTTAGCATTTTTATTGTTTGTATAGAATCCTTTTACTCTTGGAATTTTTATTCTTTTTCTCGAATATATGCTATCCATTACTATACCGCTACTCTTTTCTTTACAAATTTAGGAATATATAATTGCTGTCCTGTATAAATTTTGTTTGGATCCTCTATTTCGTTTATTCTTACTATATCATCTATTGTACTTTTAAATTTCTTAGAAATTTTCCAAATAGTGTCTCCTGGTTTTACAAAATATATCACCATACTGTATATATTATTTTTTCTCGTCTCTTCTCGCGATATTGCATTGATTATATTTAACCTTTCATTTTTACTTATACTAATATGAAACTCCAAATCTATATTAGTCTCTATGCTTTCACTGTTTACAATAAAATCATCTCTTTTTACATCGATATCTGTATCTACTGTGCAATCTTCATCAATTCTATCAGATGTTACTTCAAAATTAAATGGTATTTCTACATTTTTAACATTAACACTATTATTCATCTCAAATAATAACTCTATCGACATTTCTCCTTCATATATAACTTTTCCATTTCTTATAGTTGTATTTAATATATTAGGAGTAGTTTTAACATTATATAATCGATTATTCTGAATTTCAGGGATGTTAATTTGTTCTTTAATATTACATATTTCTTTTACATTTTGCTTTCCTGACATCGCCATAATTTCTTGCTCATTAAAATTTAGGTCTGATGATACACTATACATATCTTCAATTAAATTGATATTTTTCGTCTCATAAGCAAAGCATATAATTTCTATTTCTGCTTCAACATATATTGAATGCATATCTCCTGTATTTGGTTTTATTATTAAATTTTTAATTTGATAATCTACATCACATATACTATTATCCGAAATATTTTCTATATCTATAAATCCCATTATAGGAATTTTTGTATTTGTACTTTTTATTCTACTATCTTCTGTTAAATATAGTATATTTACATCAGCATCAGCTTTTGCCAAAACTTTATTATAACTTAGCTTTATATCCTTATTTATAATTCTAACATTTGCCTTCATTATTTCTGCTAGTTCATCTGCTACATCTAAACTAATTGTATCTTTTGCATATACTTTTGTGCTTCCATTACCAATTAGTGAGTTTATTGTTTTATTACTATCTAAAACTTGAACATCTTCTAAATTATTTATATTTGATATAATTTCTATATTATCATTTGAATAAATTTTTGAACTGATGTTCAAAGTTGATTTTACATTTATTTTTCTACCATTTAAAACTTTACATTCTATATTTTTTATATTAATATTTTCTTTTGATGTCATTCCCGGCATACAACCATTTATATCTATTATTTGTGTAAAGTCTAATGCTGTATTTAAACTCCTTACTGAACCTCTTTCATCATCTGCCAAATATATAATATATGTATTAATGCTTCCGTCTATTCTTACTCTTCCTTCCATTACTTCTTTTTTATATATACATGGTATTCCGTCGGCACTAATTATATTTAATACATCCGGTTTTATATCATTTACTATAACATCTCCCTCTATTTCAGTTTCTTTTATGTTTTGCCCAACTACTTGATTTATGCATACTTTTTCTTTTTCCGTTTCTAGTAGCATATAAAATCCCTCCTTAAAGTTTAATAATATATATTATATTAAATTGGACAAAAAAAATTCCTAATTATTTAGGAATTTTTCAACTTATATATTTTTATATATTTTACTTTTGTAATGGTGGAATTAATGGACAATACCCTTCTCCATCAAATACTGAAACTTCTAAATCTCTTGTAAGTATATCTGTATATCTGTAGCTAACATTGGTATTATGTTCTTCATATTTTACTACAAATATATTTGGATACGTTTCTTTTATAACTGCTTCTTCTTCAAAAGGTTTGTTTCTTCCAAGTGATCCTTTAACAATTATCTTTTGTCCTATTTTTTCTCCTATCTCATTTTTAATAGTAGAAATATCATTTTTATAGATCATAAAACTCACGCACCTTCTTTTTAGGATGTCGTTATTGTATCATTTAATATGAAAATTGTCAAAAAAATGTTTAAAATGTTAATTCTCTGTAATCGTTGTGCCTCTAACGTTTTCTCTTGTTTTTGTGCCTAATATTACAATTATATTACATTATTGTTACAGAATTGTTACTACCCAATAATCTTGCTTTTTCCTCTTGCTCCAATGCCACTAATACCTTTTTCTCCTTCTTTTATTTCTCTTGCAATTTCACTACTGCTTACAAATTTATATTCTCCTGTTGTGGCTATTTTTTCTGCAACAATTAATGGATCAACAAAATCTATTAATATTCTCCCCGGTGATGAAGCAAAATCTGCTCCTACTGACATTATTCCTTCGTAAAAGCTTTGACAGGCACCTGCAAATATAACTAATTTATCAGAATTTGATCCCCATTTTCTTGCTTCTTTTACAGTATTTATAAAATGTCTAGAGTTTCTATAATTATATATATTATTGTAATTACTACCACTTTTAAGCATTGAATCGTGACCTGTAATTATTAATATATCTGGATTATACTTGCTAAGAAGAGGTATAACTACCTTTGCTTGTTTATTTTCTGTAATATTTTTTACTACTGCATTTAATCCAACTCTATTATAATATCTTGCAGATTTTTCGCTATATTTTCTATCTCCATCTAAATGTAATATCTTCCCTGTATATATTCTTTGTCTTTTTAAATTATTATTTACTCTATTTATGCTCATTTTTATTCTATCTTCTAAATCTCTATCTAATGATTTTACACTATTTATAACATCTTGTTTATTAATTATTTCTAAATCTTCAATCGGACTATCTGCCATAATACGTATATTTAAACCTTTAAGTATTGCAATTTTCTTGTTTATTCTTGTATTCAAAATACTATCTACAATAAAAAAAACATCTTTGCCATAAGATTTTCTACCTACAATATCTCCTTTTTTTATGCTCATTATTATCACTCCAAAAAATAGTGGTAGTATATTTTATGTCAAAGATTGTCGTTTTGTGATTAATTAAAAAAGTGTCTAATTCAAGACACTTTTTTAATGTTTATACTGCTTTTTCTTTGCTGTATTTCATTTTAGTAGCCATTCCACCTCTTATATGCCTTTCTGCTTTATTTTCGTCCAAAACCTTTCTTACTTCTAACGCTAAAGCTTTATTTATATGAATTAATCTTTCGCTTACATCTTTATGTACTGATGTTACTTTCCGTAACGGTAGATTCTTCTATGTTATTTATGTCAGTTCTATGTAATATAGGACTATTACTCGTAGCCCCTGCATTACTTTGTATATCATTAAAATTAGTAATAATAGTAGGCTTACTTCCAATTTCATCAAGCAATTTTAATCTTACTTCTACATTAGAATCACTGTCTACTTCAATAACATCTATAATTGTTTTTAGCATTGCATTTGTTATAGTTTTAT
>CAYZMV010000067.1:0-4513 GCA_964479635.1 uncultured Clostridium sp.
ACTAAATATAATAAGAAGCTTAAACAAAAGAGGATGTAATGTAACAGTAGTTCCATACAATACACCATACGAAAAAATAATCGATTTAAAACCAGACGGAATATTTTTATCAAATGGACCGGGAGACCCAGAAGATGTAACAGAAGTAATAGAATTAGTAAAAAAACTAAAAGGCAAATACGCAATATTCGGAATATGCCTAGGACACCAAATAATATCTCTAGCCTATGGAGCAAAAACATACAAATTAAAATTTGGACACAGAGGCGGAAATCATCCTGTATTAAATTTAAAAACAGATAAAATAGAAATCACAAGTCAAAACCACAGTTACGCAGTAGATGAAGATTCTCTAAAAGGAACGAAATTAGAAGTAACACACAAAAACATTTTAGACAACACGGTAGAAGGGGTAGAATGTAAAAAAGATAAGATATTTAGTGTTCAATACCATCCAGAAAGTGCACCCGGACCACAAGATTCAAGCTATCTATTTGACCAATTTATAGATTTAATGACCTAAGGGATTTACCTATTTATGTATAAATATATAAAAAAAGAAAGGAGAAAAAATGCCAAAAAGAAAAGATATAAAAACAGTATTAGTAATAGGCTCTGGACCAATAGTAATACGGACAGGCAGCGGAGTTTGATTATGCAGGAACACAAGCGTGTTTAGCATTAAAAGAAGAAGGGTATAAAGTAATACTTGTAAATTCAAACCCCGCAACAATAATGACAGACACAACTATTGCAGATAAAGTATATATGGAGCCATTAACATTAGAATATGTTGCAAAAATAATAAGATATGAAAGACCAGACGCAATTCTTCCGGGTATAGGCGGACAAACTGGTTTAAATATAGCAATGCAACTATACAAAAAAGGAGTTTTGCAAGAATGTCAAGTAGAATTACTTGGAACAGCAGCAGAAGCAATAGAACGTGCAGAAGATAGAGAAAAATTCAAAGAACTATGTGAAGAACTAGGAGAACCAGTACTAGAATCAAAAATTGCACACTCAATAGAAGAAGGACTAAATGCAGCACATACTATTGGATATCCAGTAGTATTAAGACCAGCATTTACTCTAGGAGGAACAGGCGGAGGATTTGCAGACAATGACGAAGAATTACAAGAAACAATAAAAAATGCATTAAAACTTTCGCCAGTAGGTCAAGTATTGGTAGAAAAAAGCATAAAAGGATATAAAGAAATAGAATACGAAGTAATAAGAGATGCAAACGATACAGCAATCACCGTTTGCAATATGGAAAATTTAGATCCAGTTGGAATACACACAGGAGATTCAATAGTAGTTGCACCAAGTCAAACCCTAACAAATAAAGAATATCATTTATTAAGAGATAGTGCCCTAAAAATAATAAGAGCACTAAAAATAGAAGGCGGATGCAATGTTCAATTTGCACTAGACCCATTATCATTTAAATATTACCTAATAGAAGTAAATCCAAGAGTATCCCGTTCATCAGCCCTAGCATCAAAAGCAAGTGGATATCCTATAGCAAGAGTGTCAGCAAAAATTGCAGTAGGAATGAGATTAGATGAAATACCACTTGCAAATACCCCAGCAAGTTTTGAACCAACACTTGATTATGTAGTAACTAAAATTGCGAGATTCCCATTTGATAAATTTGTACTTGCCTCAAACAAGTTAAGTACGCAAATGAAAGCAACTGGAGAAGTAATGAGTGTAGGAAGAACCTTTGAAGAAAGTTTGCTTAAAGCCGTCAGGTCATTAGAAATAGGTGTATGCCATATTTATATGAAAAAATTTGACAGCTTTGAAACAGAAAAACTAATGGAATATATAAAAGACGGAACAGACGATAGAATATATGCAATAGCAGAACTTATTAGAAGAAAAACAGACTTAGGATTAATATATAACACAACTAAAATAGATATGTTCTTTCTGCAAAAAATTAAAAACATTATAAAAATGGAATACAAAGTAAAAGAAAATATTGGAGATATAGAAACCATAAAAGAAGCCAAAAAAATGGGATTTAGTGATAAATACATTGCAAAATTATGGGAAAAGAAAGAAGAAGACCTATATCTTATAAGAAAAAAAGAAAATATTTACCCAGTATACAAAATGATAGACACCTGTGCGAGTGAATTTGAAAGCTATGTACCATATTTTTACTCTACTTATGAAGAAGAAAATGAATCAGTTGTCAGCAACAAAAAGAAAATAATCGTATTAGGGGCAGGACCTATAAGAATTGGACAAGGCGTAGAATTTGACTATTCAACAGTACACGCAGTAAAAACAATAAAGACTGCCGGATACGAAGCAATAATAATTAACAACAATCCAGAAACAGTATCTACAGATTACACAACAAGCGACAAGCTATATTTTGAACCATTAACAGTAGAAGACGTAATGAATATAATCAACCTAGAAAAACCAGAAGGAGTTGTTGCATCACTTGGAGGGCAAACAGCAATAAACCTTGCAATGCCACTTGCAAAACTGGGCGTTAAAATAATTGGAACAGATGTAGACGCAATAGAAAGAGCAGAAAATAGAGACAGCTTTGAAAAAGTGATGGAAAAATTAAAACTACTGCAACCAAAAGGAGAGGCCGTAACAAATATAAAAGACGGAATAAGAGTAGCAGAAGAAATAGGTTATCCTGTGCTTGTAAGACCAAGTTTTGTATTAGGCGGAAGAGCAATGCAAATAGTTTCAAACAGAAAAGCATTAGAAAAATATTTGTAATAAGCAGTTGAAATAAATACTGAGCAACCAGTATTAGTAGATAAATATATAATAGGTAAAGAACTAGAAGTAGACGCAGTATGTGATGGAAAAGATGTATTTGTACCGGGCATAATGGAACACGTTGAAAAAACAGGTATACACTCAGGAGATAGCATTAGCATTTATCCAACATTTAGTGTAAGCAAAAAAGCAAAACAAACAATATTAGACTACACAGTAAAATTAGGATTAGGCATAGGAATTGTGGGATTATACAATATACAATTCATAGTAGATAAACAAGAAAATGTATATGTAATAGAAGTAAACCCAAGGTCATCAAGAACAGTACCATTCATATCAAAATCAACAGGGTATTCACTTGCCGATATAGGAACACTCGTTATGCTAGGAAAAACCCTAAAAGAGCAAGGAATAACAGAGCTTTATCCAAAAGAAAAAGAAAAATGGTATGTAAAAGCACCCGCATTTTCATTCTCTAAATTAAACGGAATGGACACATATCTATCGCCAGAAATGAAATCCACAGGAGAAGCAATAGGATATGACACAAAACTAACAAGAGCATTATACAAAGCACTGCAATCATCGGGAGTGAATGTAGCAAACTATGGAACAATTTTAGTAACAATAGCAGACAAAGACAAAGAAGAGGCACTTCCACTAATAAAAAGATTTTACAACTTAGGATTTAATATAGAAGCAACAGAAGGAACGGCAAAGTTTTTAAAAGAGCACAAAATACGAACAAGAGTTAAAAAGAAAATAAGTGAAGGTAGCGAAGAAATATTAGACTCAATGAGAAAAGGATATGTTAATTATGTAATAAGCACAAGAGATGTAGATGCAATAGACCAAGAAACAGATGGTAGCGTTATAAGAAGATGTGCGGTAGAAAACAATATCGCTATGTTTACGGCATTAGACACCGTCAGAGTATTGCTAGACGTATTAGAAGAAATCACACTATGCATATCAACAATAGATGCGTAATTAGAGATTAGAGACTAGAAATTAGAGATTAGAGGTTTCTCACCTCTTACAAAAATGAAAGGAGATTTATTTATGAAACATTTAATTGATATAACAGATTTAAACGTACAAGAAATTGACGACTTAATAAAAACAGCCAAAGATATAAAAGAAAACAAAGAAAAATACTCAGAAAAATGCAAGGACAAAATACTTGCAACACTATTTTTTGAACCAAGTACAAGAACAAGACTCAGCTTTGAATCAGCAATGTTAGGCCTCGGCGGAAAGGTATTAGGATTCTCAGATGCATCTTGCAGTTCCTCATCAAAAGGAGAAACCGTTTCCGATACAATCAGAGTCGTAAGTTGCTATTCAGATATAATAGCAATGAGGCATCCTAAAGAAGGCGCTCCTACACTTGTTTCACAAGTTGCAACAGTACCCGTTATAAACGCAGGAGACGGAGGGCACAATCACCCAACACAAACATTGACAGATTTATCCACAATAGCAAATGAAAAAGGCAGACTCTCAGATTTAACAATAGGACTATGCGGAGACTTAAAATTTGGAAGAACAGTACACTCACTAATAACGGCAATGATAAGATACAAAAATATAAAATTTGTTTTAATATCTCCAAAAGAACTCAAAATACCAGACTATATAAAAGAAGAAAAACTAAAAAAGAACAATATAGAATATATCGAAACACGCGATATAGAAGAATATATAGACAAGCTAGACATCTTGTATATGACAAGAGTTCAAAAAGAAA
>CAYZMV010000067.1:4523-6981 GCA_964479635.1 uncultured Clostridium sp.
TTTAATGAAGCAGATTATATAAGATTAAAGGACTACTACATATTAACATTAGATAAACTAAAAAAAGCAAAAAAAGATTTATGCATTATGCACCCACTCCCAAGAGTAAATGAAATAGCAAGAGAAGTAGACCAAGACCCAAGAGCCTGTTATTTTAAACAAGTAGAATATGGTAGATATATTAGAATGGCATTAATATTAAAATTATTGGAGGTAAAATAATGAATATAGATAGTATAAATAATGGTATTGTAATAGACCATATAGAAGCGGGAAAAAGTATGGAAATATATAAATATTTAGGATTAGAAAATCTAGACTGTTCTGTTGCAATAATAAAAAATGTAAAAAGCAAAAAATCAGGCAAAAAAGATATAATCAAAATTGACAACGAAATGGATGTCAATACAGATATTTTAGGATACATAGATACAAACATCACGGTAAATGTAATTAAAGATGGAAAAATAATAAAAAAGACACATATGGAATTACCAGAAAAATTAGTCAATATAATAAAATGCGAAAACCCAAGATGCATAACCTCTGAGGAACAAGATATAGACCAAATATTTGAACTTAAAGATAAAGAAAACAAAATATACAGATGCAAATATTGCGAAGCACAAGCAAAAAAATAATATGTCGAGAAAAGAAGAACGATAATAGCTACAAATGTTACAATTTTACAGAAATATTACATTTAAATTACAAAATGAAGAAAGTGTTGACAATAAGAAAAATATACACTACAATAAAAGTAATGTATGTGAGAACAAATCAACATAATACTGTAATAGATATGGTTCAATATCTATTGCAAACGTTGTAGGGACGAGCATTGCTCGTCCGCAAGAAAAAATAAACGAAAGAAGGAAAAACAAATGAATAAGAAAGAATTAAAAAACAATGAAAAAACTCTAGGAACAACACAAAATATTATTAACAAAACTACTTCGAAGAACTGCTCAACTCTAATCTCTAACCACCAACCTCTAACTTCTAATCACCAACCTCTAATCTCTGACCACAAAGGCATCACCCTAATAGCCCTAGTCATAACTATAATCATAATGCTAATCCTAGTAGGAGTAACAGTAGTTATAGCACTAAATGGAGGATTATTCAACACAACAAAAGAAGCGGCAAAAGGTACACAATTTGATGCAGACAGAGAAAGCCTATTGGCAGCAGTATTAGGCTCCATAGACAGAAAATCAAAAGTAGATTATGATGAATTAGAAAAACACTTGCCAGAAGGATTTAAAGGAAATAAGGAAGATGGATATACAAGTGAATCAGGAAACACATTTTATGTAGATGAATATGGCGACATAAGTTGGCGGAAGATGGAAATTAAGTGAAGATGGAAGTACTGTAACAAGAGATGGAGTAGAATTAAAGATAGGAGACTATGTAGATTACAAACCAACCCCTGCAACGTACCCAGTAAACAAATTAGGTGAAGATTATACTGGATTTCCTAATACTGAAAATTTAACAACAGAAGCAGAATTAAAATGGAGAATATTGGGAGTAGACAAAAATGGATGCTTAACCATAATAAGTGATAAGCCAACAAGCAATGCTGTTTATTTCCAAGGTGCAAAAGGATATAATAATGGAGTGTATATATTAAATGATATATGTAAGACATTATATAGTAGGACGGATTGGGGAGTAAATGCAAGAAGTTTGACAATAGAAGATGTAGAGGGAGGATTTAGCGACGATGCTATAACTGATAGAAATAATTATACAAATTCTGCTTCGAAAAAATATAACCAACCATACACATATACAGGGAGTAGTGCACAATATCCAGCAATTTATGCACAGGAAATTAATTCAGGTATAGGTGTGGAAGAAGATAATAAAGACAAAGGTAGAAAAACAAACGGAATAGGTGTAAGTGAAGCATATTATAACGAGGGGCAATTAAATGGAAAGCCACAAGAAAGCTATACGACAGGAAGCGACGATAACAAACCAAACACATCTTTAACTTGTACCCAAACTAATTATTCTTTGTCTAGCCCAGCTTGTAAAAATAGCAATTTTTCTAGTATGATATTTTCTACTAGCACATACTATTGGCTTGCCTCACGTTATGTCGACTGCATCTCGGGTGATGCGAGCTTCGGTTTGCACTCAGTGGACAACGCTGACCTCACCGGTATCAGTGAATTCTATTCAGATGGCGGCGTGAGTGGCTACGGCCTTTACCTTCGCCCCGCAGTTTCTCTAGGGTCTAATATCGAATTGACAAAATCTGATAAAGCAAGTGATCCAAGTACACCACATACCTTGAGTAAGTCGAATTAAATAACGACGGGAAGGACTTTCGGTCTTCCGTCGGCGAGGGGTATAATGTACAAAAAATTTTATAATTCTAAATTTTGCAAAATATTCATTTACAATAGATATGTCACAGTAAAATAAAAAAAGGAAATACCAA
>CAYZMV010000068.1:0-6951 GCA_964479635.1 uncultured Clostridium sp.
AATTTGAATACTACATAATATCCTTCTTTGTTCTTTCTGATTTCATAAGCTAATCTTTTTTTACCAATTTCTTCTACTGAATTAACTTTACCATTATTATTAATTAAATTTGAGAATTTTTCTATTAAAGCTTTTATGCTTTCACCCTCTAAATTTGGATTAATAATGATAACACTCTCGTATTTATTCATTATTTTTTCACCTCCTCTTGGATTATAACCCATATTAACTATGTATGAGTAAGGAAAAATAGCAATGCTATTTTCAAACATTGCTATTCTATCATATATTTATAAATTATGCAAGAATAATTTGGTAAAACTTGCTATGGTTTTATTTTAATTTTGCCCCACCTTTCAAACTACTCATAGACATTCCTGACAATATATTGCTATCGAAGGAATATGTTATATCTTTTTCTTCTCTATTTCTCTTTAAAGCAAGGTCAATTAGTTCATCGAGTAATTCTGTATAATTTAAACCTGTAGCTTTCCATAAATGAAATGATAATGAACCAGGAATTGTATTTACTTCATTTACAAATATTTCGTTTGTATCATTATCTATCAAAAAATCTATACGAATAACGCCTGAACATCCCAATATATCAAAAGTTTTCAATGCTAACTCTTGTATTTTTTCTTTTACATTATCGTCTATATCTGCTGGTAGCTTTAGCACAGAAGCATTCATTGACTTCATAGTTCCAGTCTTTTTTCCACTAGATATATATTTATCTTTATAACTTAATATCTCATCTGTTTTTACTGGTTCTTCACATTGTGAAGCTTTTGCACATTCATAATCTCCTACAACCGAGCAATTAATTTCCTTTAAGTTTTCTATTGCTCTTTCAACAAGTATCTTCCTTGAATACATAAATGCATTTTCTATTGCCTCTATCAAGCTTTCTTTATCCTTAGCAATTTTAATTCCCACACTAGAACCTAAATTTATAGGCTTAACAATTACTGGATAAGAAAATTCTGTTTCAATTTCATTTATAATATTTTCTGAATTTTCGTTATAATTTTTAGAACTGATATATGTACATCTTAAAATTGGAATATTGTTATCCTTTAAAACACATTTGCAAACATATTTATCCATACCAACACTAGACGAAATAACATCACATCCCACGTATGGAAGATTAAACATTTTTAAAAATCCCTGTAATGTTCCATCTTCAACATTTGTACCGTGCACAATAGGAAATGCAACATCAATATAATCATATACATCATTTTGATAAATTTTTTTGTTACATCTTAATAATGCCACCTTATCATCCTTTTGAACAAGCACAATTTGAATACTATTCTTCAACAAATTATCAATATCTTTATAATTAGAAATATCTCCTATTAAATCTCCACAATACATTTTGTTGTCCTTTGCAATATATATAGGAATAATATCATATTTATCCTTATCCATATTTTCAATCGCTTGAATTGCAGTAATAATAGACACTTCGTGCTCCACACTTTTTCCGCCAAAAAATACACCAACTTTAATTTTCATACCTCTTACCTACCCTTCCTTATAAATTATAATTATCTGGCAAATCATTTTCTAACAATACTG
This sequence comes from uncultured Clostridium sp., assembly GCA_964479635.1. GTDB lineage: Bacteria > Bacillota > Clostridia > TANB77 > CAG-508 > CAG-452. The sequence continues at coordinate 1,591 of CAYZMV010000068.1, forward strand.
TTACTGTATCGTTTAAGCCAAAACTTTTAATTTGAGTAACCGCTTCTTGTGGAGTATCTACTGTAAATACTCTATCTTTTCTAAAATTTTTCGAGTTAATTCCATTTAGAATGTATTTAGATATTGTACTATTTACTATAAATATGTAATCACAAACATTGCATATATACTCTCCAAACTCAAAATTAAATTTTTCTTTATCATTGCCCAGTTCTATCAAACCGGGAGTAACAATAATTTTTATGCCTTGAAATTCTGATAATGTATCTATTGCAGATTTAGAACCTATAGGATTAGAATTATAAGCATCATCAATTATGTTAAAATTTCCTCTGGAAATTAATTGTAACCTATGTTCAACACTTTTTATTTCTCTAACGCGAGAAACTAATCTCTCTAATGAAATGCCTAAATAATTTGCGACTGCAATCGCTCCTGTGATATTCACAATGTTATGTTTGCCAATAAGTTTAGTTTTAAAATTTACATTTTTAATTGAAAACGATATTCCTTGAGAAGATGATTTTAAATTAAAAGCACTATAATTTAACTTTTCATTATTAATTCCATAAGTTATAATATTAGGTTTATTCTGTTTAGAAATATACTCATTATCATAATTTAAAAATGTTATTCCTCCATTTTTATTTACAGAATCATATAATTCAAATTTTGTTTTTATAATATTATCAATAGTTTTAAAACTTTCTAAGTGTTGAGGTCCAATAGATGTTATAATTCCAATTTTAGGATTTACAATATCACAAATCTCTTTTATATCACCTATTTTTGTTGCTCCCATTTCACAGATAAAAACTTGATGAATAGGTTTTAGTTCTTCTCTTATGGTTCTTACAACCCCCATCGTAGTATTATAATTTTTTGGTGTAGCTAGAACTTCGTATTTTGCACTTAAAGTTTTTACTAGAAAATTTTTTACACTTGTTTTGCCATAACTCCCAGTAACTCCAATAACTGTTAAATTTGGCATATCCTTTAATATTTTTTTTGCATCATTAATGTAATATCTTCTAATTCCATACTCTATAGGATAATTAATTATATTTGTAATAATACATAAACCAAATGCTGTAATATTTAATATTTCTAAAGCTATATTACTCTTATCCATTACACAAATAAGTATAATTATTATAACTTGAGTTATGCACATTCTAATTATTCTTTTTGTGAATTTTAATGGTACTTTTGCCTTATGCTTCGGTAAATTAGCAAAAATTGAAATTGCCAAAATGATAATAGAGATTATTTTAGCAATATTATTATTAAACAATAATATTAGCGATGGTATTAATACGCCAATACTTCTCAACAGAATTTTTTTGACATTTACTTTCATCCACTTTGCATATTTTTTACAAAAATATGAACTTAGTTGGAAAATATGCATATAAAACAATAACAGCAAAATTAAATTGACAATCAATTCTATTTTAATTATTATTTCCATCATTTCCTCCAGTTAAGAAATTTGCAATTACCATATTTATATATGAAGGATTTTCCAAAAAAACATAATGTGAACATCCTTTAACTTCAACAAGACCTGCATCTGGAATCATTTGTTCCATAATTTTTGCATCAGATATAGGAGTTTCTGTATCATTTTCTCCCCATATTAATAAAGTTGGTGCTTTAATATTTGGCAAAAAGCTTTTAACATCTTCATTAATCAACTTTACCATAGTTTCTCTCATTATTGGACTGGCATTTCTATAATCGGTTGAACCAAAATGATTTTTTACTTTATTTAAAAGATTTGGGAAAATCATTTTTACTGGTTTAAATTCTGCAAATTTTTTACAAAATTTAAATGTTTTAATTTTAATCGTTTGTGCCATAGTTTTTTTATGAACTATTCCTGCACTTCCAATTAAAATAATTTTATTTACTCTAAAGTCTAAATCGCTTTTACTCATTAATTTTATTATTATTCTGCCACCGTTTGAATGTCCAATTACATCTAATTCTTTGATATTTTGAGATTTAATAAATTTAATTATAAATGAAATATAGTCATCCAAATTCCAACTATTTTTAGGCTCATCAGACTTTCCAAATCCCGGCATATCTAGGCACAAAACATTGGCATATGTAGATATTGAATTAATTAATGTAGCATAAGTATTTATAACAGTTGCCCACCCTGGAATAATAAGTACAGTCTTTCCAGTACCTTTTTTTATATAATTAATTTTCAAATTATCTATATATGTTTCTATTTTAGCCACTTCCAATCTTTGTAAGAAACAATATTTGCTTTTACTATTATATTATTTTTACATCTATACAAGATATTCCATTTGCTATTATAATATACTTTTTTTGCTTACCTGTCAATTAAAAAAGTTGAGTAATTTTAGAAATTCCTCGAAAAAAATAAGAGGCAAATCTATACCTTACCCCTTATGATTTATATGAGTGAAATTTTTTGTCAGTCCACCAACTTGACAAACTTCCCTGAAATGCATATTGTAATATCATTATACATATTACAATACATTTTATGCATTAATTTTCGACTACCTCCAAGTCTGCATCAGGATTTAAAACGATAACAGGTCTCAATCCAGTCGTTTGGTATCTTTCGGCCATAATTGCATTAGATTCCTCCCCCGATGCTGGGAGATAACTATAATCACTATCGTCAATCTTAATCGCTGTTGCAAGCCAATAACCGTGGCTCATCTCACCATCGTTAGGCTGATCAAATAGTCCATACGCCGTTCCTCTCAAATCTTTATAACCTGCCTTAAATTTGCCACCGTCTATCGACTCCGCAAGCTTGGCAAGCGTTTTCTATATCATCTACATTTATAGATCTTACCCCTTCTATCTGGTCTAATCTCTCAGGAGCTCTAAACACTTGACCAAGAGGCATTAAATAACCAGCATCTTTGACTGTGCCACAAACTGAATCTGTTCTTAAGTCATCAGAATACCAACTAGGATAATCATTTATATTACAATATGGCAATTTTTCAAAATTATACATTAAACCACAAGCGGCAAAAATACCAGGGCAGTCATAAACTTTACCAACGAAGTCGGGACTATACCATTTTTCTATTTGTTCATCTGTTCCACGCCATTTACTAAAATTAGGTTCGAAATCATAACCAGCATAAGTGAGCATTAGGGGAATTCCCGTACTCACAATTAGTTGATTTCCATTATCATCTATACCTAAATACCTCCATCCATTTTCTGCTGTATACTCGATATCCGAATACATATCTGTATAAGTTACATTATATCGGATATAACTTCCAATCGGAATTGATTCTATTACTTTTACAGTACATTGCGCACTGTAACTTCCACAGGATGCTGTTATTGTTGTTTCTCCTTTTTTTATAGCCTTTACTGTAATGGTATCTCCTGTATCTGAACTTATTGATGCTATGCTCTCTTCCGAATTTGTCCACTTAATCTCTCCTTTTATTCCATTTAATGTTGCTGAAATTTCTTGTGTTACGTCTGTTCCTTCTTTTAAGATCAATGTTAAATTATTTGGATTAACACTTATTCCTTTATTTGATGTAATGGTGCCATCATCTTTTACATTATATTGATTGCCTGTTTCAGGAAATGTAACAATATATTCGTTTTCAACTCCACCTGCTGTTACATTATCATCTCCAAATCTTTCTTTTAAAAATTCTTCAAAAGTTGGCGGATTAGGTTGTTCTTTCCTTATTTTCCATTCCACTAGTGCTAATCCAATTTGTTCTCTTTCTCCTGCTTCTATTTGAGCTTTTACTGCCTTCTTTGCTTGACTAAATAATCCTCCGTTTAGTGCTATTGTTACTGTTACGCCTACTAAAATTAGCATTACAATTATTGTTATAATTAGGGCTATTAGGGTAATGGCTTTGTGGTCAGAGATTAGAAGTTGGTGTTTAGAGATTAGATTTGAGCGATTCTTCGAAGCAGTTTTGTTTTTAAATATTTCATTGCTTTTTAATTCTTTTTCTTTCATTCGTTTTTATCTCCCTTCATTTGTTATTTTTTTATTTCTTTTTTCTTTAATTATAATTTTTACATTTTATTTTGACAATGATTTAAGTCACTTTTATTGTGTATTAATTTACATATTATCTATTTAACCTCGTCTATTATGCTTTTATGTCAATTAGTTTTTACATAGATTAATTTTATTGTATTTTATATTTTTCCCATTGTCAACACATTTCCCATTTTGTAATGTAAATGTAATATTTCTGTAAAATTGTAACATTTGTAGCTATTTTATATTCGTATCTCTCATGGCTTTTGACGACAAACTCAAAGTCACGCCACAATGCCTACATTAGCTCGTAGCTTTAGATAATGTATGGGGATTTTTATCACTATTCTCACCTGTACATTTTGTCACCTCGACATTTGGTCCCAGAGGAATAACAGGACGCAGATGAGAGTAGTTATTACTAAAGACATTACCGCCATCGGATTTAAAGAACTCACTAACAGAAATGAAGTAGTCACCAACTACAAAAAATCCGAATTTAGCAAGTGAATCGCCGCAATGAACAGCACGTGAAGCTAACCAATACCCACTAGCTCCGTTTTCGAGAATCATACGGAAAAAAGTTCTATGTTCATATTCCAATTCGGGAAAAGTAGTATAACTTCGACCAACGGAGTAACCAGTTTGAGTGCAGGTAAGAGCTTTTTCTTGACTACCACTTGATCCTGCTTTCAAGTTTTCGACTCCTTCTGGTTTCGCTATTAATTGACTCTCATTATAATATGCTTCACTTTTATTTATTCCATTTGTTTTTATATCTGTAGTCGCTTCGCCTTCTGTTACTCCTATTCCTGAACCATTTTCTCTTGCATATATCACTGGATATGTTATATTTTTTGTATATGTTTTTGTTTGGTTATATTTTACACCTGAATTACTATATTCATTTCTGTTATTTATTTCTGTATCAGTAAATCCTGCCTCTACATCTTCTATTGTTAAACTTCTTGCTGTTACTCCTAAAGCAGTGCTACTATATAGTGTCTTACATATATCATTTAATATATATACTCCATTGTTATATCCCTTTGCACCTGCAAAACGAACTTGTTGAGGCGTTGGTTTTTCACTTATTAGAGTTAAACATCCATTTGCATCTATTTCTAATACTCTCCATTTTAATTTTGTTTCTGTTGTTAAATCCGTTGTATTAGAGTCATGTCCAGTATATTCATTAGTTAATTTGTTTGCGGGATATATCGCAGAATCTGGTGTGTAATCTACGTAGTCACCTATTTGTATCGGTCGTTCGTGTACATAGTTTAATTCGTTTTCATAAGATGAGGCAATTTCTTGATTCGCTAGAACAT
>CAYZMV010000069.1:0-2409 GCA_964479635.1 uncultured Clostridium sp.
TGTAGTTCAAATGTAATATTTGTAATATCTTTGTAACTATTTATTATTTACATCCATATTTGTGGTTTTTTTCTTCCCTTATTTGCCATTTTGTGTGCATTGGCAATTCCTTTAGCCTTTCTATTTCATAATTTAAAAATACAATTCCTATACTCCTGTTTAGTTTTTTATAACGAGCTCCTGTTTTTAATTGGTCTTAGTATAATGAATCCTATTTCTGTCAAAAACATATCTTAATGTATAATTATTTTCAAAATATATACAATATTATATTATGAATCAGATTTTATTTAATGGTACTAATTACAATAACCAGAAAAAAAAGGATCTTAGAAAATTTAGGTTTATATTCGTTTTTTCTTTAATATTAACTATTGTTTTGTTTTTATACTATATTTATAATTATTTTAACTCAAGCAATAAGGAAAATATTTCATCATCATTATTAAATACTTTTAATTTACAACGTTTATATTCAGATAGCGATAGTTACACTTCAATTTCTTTAAATGATAATAAAGATTTTTTTGTAATTGGTAATATAGAGATTCCGAGTATAAAAATTAATTATCCGATACTTTCTAATATAAGTGATGAATTGTTAAAAATTTCTTTATGTAGATTTTATGGTCCATATCCAAATGAAGTAGGCAATTTATGTATTGCAGGACATAACTATAATGATGACCGTTTTTTTAGTAATTTGGATAAATTGAATATTGGCGAACAAATTAATATATATGATTCAAAAAATTCTATGATTAGTTACGTTATTTATGATAAATATGAAACTAACATAAATGATACTTTATGTACTTCTCAAGATACGGCTGGAGAAAAAGAAATAACTTTAGTTACGTGTAATAATTTAAATGGTAATAGATTAATTATTAAAGCAATAAATAAGGACCATTTTAAATAGTCCTTATCTTCTTTCTTTATTTTATACATTATAATCTTTAATTTTTTTGTATGCATATACTGCTGATATACCACATATTGCTATAATTATTATTACTGAATAATTTACTCCTGTATATGGTATAGAGTTTGTATTTGTATTGGTATTTGTATTTGTGTCCGTTTTTGTAGGTGCACTTATGGGTGTATTTGTATTAGTTCTGTCTTCAATTTGTGAAAAATTATTATTAGTAGTAGTAGGAGTACTAGTAGTACTTGTAGGAGTATTATTATTAGTAGTAGTACTATTTCCTAATAATGATTCTGCATCTGGTACTCCACTTGCAAATACTGTCGTAGCAATCGTTAAAGCCAATACTGCTATTGATACTATACATATTATTAATTCTTTTGTTTTAGACATTTCATCTATCTCCTTTATTCTTTCTATTATTATTATAAATTATTCTCTTATATTTATACAACATTTTTCGGAAAAATGCAATACTTTTTTCAAAATTTGTTGATTTATACGTTAAATTTGAATAAAACTATATCTCCTTCTTGCATAATGTAATCTTTTCCTTCTGACCTAACTAAACCTTTTTCTCTTGCCGAAGCCATAGATCCCTCTTTTATTAAATCATTATACGATACAACTTCCGCTTTTATAAATCCCCTTTGTATATCTGAATGAATTTTTCCTGCTGCAACTGGGGCTTTAGTTCCCTTTTTTATTGTCCAAGCTCTAACTTCTGGTTCTCCTGCTGTTAAAAAAGACATTAATCCTAATAAAGAATAACTTTCTTTTATGACCTTATCTAATCCGGATTCTTTAAGTCCCAATGCCTCTAGCATTTCTTTTTTATCTTTTTCATCAAGTCCAGTTAATTCTTCTTCTATTTTTGCACAAAGTGGAATAGCTATTGTATCTTCAGATTTTGCATATTCTTTAACTTTTAAAACGTTTTCTTCATTTTCTACATTGGTTAATTGTTCTTCTGAAATATTACATATATATATAACTGGTTTTGCTGTAAGAAACATTATTTCTTTTAAGATTTCTTGTTCTTCTTCATTAAATTTTAATGTTCTAACAGGTTTTTCTTCTTCCAAATGCTTTTTTATTTTTTCTAAGCAATCAATTTCTAGTTGATATTTTTTGTCCGCTTTTAACATCTTTTTTGCTTTATCTAATCTTTTATCAACTGTTTCTATATCTGCAAATATCAACTCTAAATTAATAGTTTCTATATCTCTCAATGGATCTATACTTCCATCAACGTGTACAATATTAGGATCTTCAAAGCATCTTACTACTTGAGCGATTGCATCTACTTCTCTTATATGTGATAAAAATTTATTGCCTAATCCTTCTCCCTTACTTGCACCTTTTACTAAACCTGCAATATCCACAAATTCAACGGTTGCGTATGTTGTTTTTTTTGTATTATACATTTTGCTTAAGACATCTAATCTTTCGTCTGGTACTGGTACAACTCCAACATT
>CAYZMV010000069.1:2419-6936 GCA_964479635.1 uncultured Clostridium sp.
AAAAGGATAATTTGCACATTCTGCTCCTGCATTTGTTATACTATTAAACATTGTACTTTTCCCTACATTTGGAAGCCCTACTATTCCTATTTTCATTTTTATACCTCTTTTATTTCTAAATATTAGCCTTTACATAACGTAAGTTTGGAGCTTCCAGCCGGAATTGAACCGGCGACCTCTTGCTTACCACGCAAGTGCTCTACCTACTGAGCTATAGAAGCAAATATGTCTTTACAAGGTTTAAGAGACAAGCCTCACTTAAAAGTATTCCTCATAAATTGAGGTATGTCCCTCGTTTTTATTAATCTTCATTAATTATATTTTTACTTGCTTTTTTTCTTATTCTTTGTATTGCATTATCAACAGATTTTACCGGAGCATCAAGCTTTTCTGCTATTTTTACATAGCTATCTCCTGCCGCATATCTTGTTAATACTTGTTTTTCAAAATCGCTTAAATTTTTATCTATTTTATTTCCTATTATTTTATAATACTCTTTCTTTGTAATTGTATCTAACGGATCTTCTGCTATTTTTGAGTTAAAAAGTTCCATTAGTGATACATCCTCATCATTATTTTCATATACAGGCGTACTAAGTGATAATGACGAATTTAATGGCATATGTTTTTGCCTATTGGAAGTTTTTATAGCTGTAATTAGTTGCCTTTCAATGCATAAATTAGCAAATGATTTAAATGAGTTTTGTTTATTTTCTTCATAATTTTGTACAGCTTTGTATAATCCTATCATTCCTTCTTGAACAATGTCTTCTCTTTCTGCACCTATTATAAAGTATTTGCCTACTTTCATATTTACTAATTCTTTATATTTATTAAATAGAAATTCTAAAGCTTCTTCATTGCCTTTTTTTGCTAAAGATACTAATTCATTGTCTGTTTTATTTAATAAATCATTACTTTTATAATAAGCTACATTTCTTTCTGCCATATCTATTTCTGCCTCCGCTTTATCTCATTTTTCATTATTATATTAGCTAAATATATCAAAGTCAATACTTTCAAAATATTTTTCTGCTATTCCTTAAATTTTGTTATTGTATAGTATAAAAATTATTATTTTATGATTTTATTAAAAACAATGCTTTTTTATTTATATTGGTGTATAATTAATGAAAATGAGGTATTTATATGAAGAAGTTTATTTTTAAAATTATACTCTGGATATTTATTATATTACTTTTCATATTTTCAATATTTACTGGTTTGGGTTACTTGAAATATAGAGAAGCAATAAGCAATATACCACTGGCAGATAAAGTTCAAGAAATACGAGAAAGTGATAATTATACCAAATTAAATGATGTTTCAAATGATTATAAAAATGCGGTTGTAGCAATAGAAGACCATAGATTCTACACTCACAATGGAATTGATATTCTATCAATGATACGTTCGACATTCGTCAATATAAAAATGAAATCATTATATTATGGTGCAAGTACAATTACTCAGCAAGTTGGTAGATTATTATATTTTACTCAAGAAAAATCGCCTATTAGGAAAATTGCAGAAATATTTGTGGCTTTTAATTTGGAGAAAAATTATTCTAAAGATGAGATTTTAGAATTATATATAAATCTTATGTACTTTGGTAATGGATATTATGGTATATATGATGCTTCATTAGGTTTTTTTGATAAGGCACCAAAGGATTTAACGTTTTATGAGGCAACTTATTTAGCTGGACTTCCAAATGCTCCAAGTGTGTATTCAGAAGATGATAAGCTTGGTGAAGAGCGAAGGCTTCAAGTAGTTGATGCAATGAAAAAATATGGATATGTTAATGAATAAAATTAAACAAAAAGGGCTATCCCCTTTTGTTTAATTTTTATTTACTAATTCCATTGTTTCTTCTGCTATTTCTAATTCTTCGTTTGTTGGTATTATATACATTTTTATTCTTGAATCAGGAGTACTAATTATTCCCTCGTACATTTCATCATTAATATGAGAATTATCAAATTTTATTCCAAATTCTTCTAATCCTGATACTGCTTTTTCAATTACGTCTGGATTGTGTTCTCCTATTCCTCCTTCAAATACTATTGCATCAATGTGTCCTAATACTGCCATATATGCTCCTATATATTTTCTTACTCTATATGCAAACATATCTACTGCAAGTTTTGCTCTTTCATTTCCTTTTGCAATTAAACCTTTTAAATCTCTTATATCTCCTGTAATTCCAGAAATTCCTAATAATCCTGATTTTTTATTTAGTACTGTCATCATTTCATCAATACTTAAATTTTCTTTTTTCATTACAAATTCTAAAACTGCTGGGTCTAAATCGCCTGACCTTGTTCCCATAACTAATCCCTCAAGTGGAGTAAGTCCCATTGATGTATCAACACATTTACCATTTTTGATAGCTGCTATGCTTGAACCATTTCCTAAATGGCAAGATATAATATTTATATCTTCTTTATTTTTACCTAATACTTTTGCTATTTGTTTTGTTATATATTTATGTGATGTACCGTGTGCTCCATATCTCTTTATTGCGTATTTTTCATAGTATTCATAAGGTATAGCATATAATGCCGCTTCTTTTGGTATTGTAGTATGAAATGCTGTATCAAATACCAAAACTTGTGGAATATTTGGCATTATTTTTTTACACGCGTTAATTCCTTGCAAGTGTGCTGGATTATGTAGTGGAGCATATTCAATAGCCTTATTATATTCCTCCATAACTTCATCTGTAACTAATACTGATGATGTAAATTTAGGTCCGCCGTGTACAATTCTATGACCTATTGCACTAATTTCTGATAAATCCTTTATTGCTCCTGTTTTTGAATCTAATAAATACTTTATGACCTCTTCAAATGCTACTGTATGATTTGGTAAATCCAATTCCTTTTTTAATTTTTTACCATCTTTTCCTTTGTATTCAACAAAAGGACTTTCAATTCCTTTTACACCTATTCTGTCACATTTTCCTGATGCTAGTACCTCATCATTATCCATATCTATTAATTGATATTTTAGTGATGAACTACCACAATTTACAACTAAAATTTTCATTCTGTTTTCTCCTTCCATATTATAACTCTTTCATTAATTTTCTTGAGCTTGAACACAAGTAATAGCCACAACTCCCACAATATCTTCTGCCTTACATCCCCTTGATAAATCATTTACTGGTTTTGCCATACCTTGACATATTGGACCATAAGCTTCTGCTTTTGCAAGTCGCTCAACTAACTTATATCCTATGTTTCCTGCTTGTAAGTCTGGGAATATCATTGTATTTGCAGTTCCTGCAACCTTGCTTTGTGGTGCTTTTGACTTTGCAATGCTTGGCACTACTGCTGCATCAAATTGCATTTCTCCATCTATTAATAAATCTGGTGCCTTTTCTTTTGCAATTTCTGTTGCTATTCTTACCTTATCAACTTCTTCCGCTTTTGCACTTCCCATTGTTGAATATGAAAGCATTGCTACTCTTGGTTCTTTTCCTATTAATTCTTTAAAACTCTTTGCTGTAGAAATTGCTATTTCTGATAATTCTTCCGAATTTGGATTTTGATTTAATCCACAATCTGAAAATAGAAATATTCCATCTTCTCCAAATTCACAGTTTGGAACTACCATTACAGCAAATGTTGAGACTAATTTTGTATTTGGTGCCGTTTTTAAAATTTGAAGTGCTGGTCTTAAAGTATCTGCTGTTGAATGTGTTGCTCCAGATACTAATCCATCAGCCTTTCCCTGTTTTACCATCATCATTCCAAAGTAAACTGGATTAAGCATTAATTCTTTTGATTTTTCTATTGTCATTCCTTTATGTTTTCTAAGTTCATAAAATGCATTTACATATTCTTCATAATCTTCAGATTTATTTGGCTCAGCTATTTCTGCTTTTGAAATATCAAAATTATTATCTTTTGCCACTTTTGTTATTTCTTCCCTATTACCTATTAATACTATTTTACAAAATTCATTTTTAGAAATTATATCTACTGCTTTAAGTGTTCTTACATCTGTTGCTTCTGGTAATACTATTGTCTTTATTTCTTGTTTTGCTCTATTTATTATGTCTTGCACAAAACTCATTTTATGTTTTCCCCCCTATGCTTAATAAGATACTTATATATTATATAGATAAATTTCAAAAAGTACAATATATTTTTTAAATTTTATATTTTGTCCTGTGCAAATTCTTTTTAAAAGCTATTGAAAAAATTTAAAATTTATGTTAAATTAAAAATATAGTTAATAGCAAAAATCTCATATATGTATATATAAATAAATCAAATTATTGCTATAACTGATTTGGAAACAGAGATAAGTAGCTTCTTTTAAAATAGATTTTTCGCATACGTCTCTCTTAAACGAGCCAAAAATTTAATATAAGAGTAAATTGAACAGTCGCGTATAAATGTCGCAAGGCTATATATGAGGAAAGTCCGGGCTCCATAGAGCAATGATGCTGGATAACGTCCAGTAAGGGAAACCTTAAGGAAAGTGCAACAGAAAATAACCGCCTA
>CAYZMV010000070.1:0-6690 GCA_964479635.1 uncultured Clostridium sp.
AATATGCTGTTTATATGGTCAGATACATCATAATCATCGGTTTGTCCCGGTTCTGTCATAATATTTGATATATATATTTTTATTGCTTTACTTTCTCTAATTGTTTTTGAAACATTTTTTATAAGTAAATTTGGTATAACATTTGTATAAAGGCTTCCCGGTCCAATTATTACTGCATCTGCATTTTTTATTGCTTCTAATACTCCTGGAGCAGTTCTACAGTTTGATGGGTTTATATATACTCTATTAATTTTAGTTACTTTATTATAAACTGTTTCGGCTATTTTGCTTTTATCTGTAACTATTGTGCCATCTTGCAATTCTGCACATATATTCATTTCATCTAATGTTACTGGAAGAACTTTTCCTACCATTGATAAGATATTACTTGTTTTTTCTATACTACTTGCAAAATCTCCATATAGCTTTTGCATAACATATAAGTACATATCTCCAAAGTTTAAATTTTTAAGCTTTCCATCTTCAAATGTATAATTTATTAAACCATCCATTTGTTCTGAACTTGTGGATAATGCTACTACACTGCCTTTTATATCATCTACCGGATTTAGCTTTAATTCTTTAGCCGATATAGTTGCTGGTCTTCCATAAGCAGATACTGGAACTATTGCTGTTAAATTATTCGTATAATTTTTAAGTCCTTTTAAAACATTATTTATTCCATTTCCTCCACCAATAACAACTATATTAGGTCCTTTTTCATATATAGGATTTTTTGATACCAGACTTTTCAGTTCATTATCATTCTCAGAATCTTCTACATTGATTTGATTTTTTTCTATCAGTAACTCTAAATTTCTTCTTTGTATGTATACAATTCCCAGTACAAAACAAGTAAAACCTACAACAAATGTTATGACTATTTGTAATACATCTACAAATCCTAATCTTTCGGTTGTTAATATTTTTGAAAATCCAAAACATGTAAATACTATTCCTACTAATATTAAAAACATCCATCTTTTTATTTTTGTACTATTTTTAAACCAATTTAAAAAATTTTTCATTTTTATTACTCTCCTAAAACTTCAATTTCTAGTTCTATATCTATATCAAATTTTTTATGTACTTTTCTTTTTATTACATCAATAAGCATAAGTACATCTTTTGCACTTGCTTTTCCTTTATTAACTATAAATCCTGCGTGTTTTTCTGATACGTATGCATCTCCTATATTATATCCCTTTAATCCACATTTATCAATAAGCTCGGCAGTTATATATTTTTCTCCTCTTTTAAACGTACTTCCTCCACTTGGATAATTCGTAGGTTGCTTTTCTTTTCTTAAGTTCATATTTTTTTCCATTTTTGATTTAATATTTTCATAGCTATCTTCTGTTAGCTGTAAAATGCTTGATATAATAATATCATTTTTATTTTGGCTAAATCTACTATTTCTATATTTAAATTTATGTTCTTTATTAGAAATATTGTGTAATTCTAAATTTTCATCTAAATATTCAGAAGATACAACTATATCTTTAAATTCTTTGCCATAGGCTCCTGCATTCATTCTTATTGCTCCGCCAATAGTTCCCGGGATTCCGATATGCAAATTCTAAACCTGATAATCCTTTTTTATAGGCTTCATCTGAAATTTTAGATAATAACACTCCTGAACCTACCATAACCTTATTGTTATCTAAAAATTCAATTTTGTGAAAACTAGGTTTTATTACAATACCTCTTATTCCTCCGGTCTTTTACTAATATATTGCTTCCATTTCCTACTATCGTAATTGGTATATTATTTTGTCTGGCAATTTCTATTATAAACTTAAGTTCATCAATGTTTTTAGGTTTTACAAATATATCTGCTGGTCCACCTATTTTAAATGAAGTATGTTTGCTCATTGGTTCATTTAAATATATTTGATCTTTATTTAATTTTTCTAACATTTCATTATAAATTTTATCCATAATTCTCCTATCGTTTTTATACATATTTATTCGGCATTTGGATTAAATATTAAATATCAGCTTATTGAATTTTATCATTTTTTTTTATTTTTTACAATATTTATATTTGTATTAAATAAACAATATGATATAATATATGTAGGTGATTCATATGTTAGATGATGTTAGAAAAAATAAAAGGAAGTCAATTTTTATTGTTCTTGGTTTTGTTTTAATAATTACTTTAATTTTATATTATTTATGTATGGCTTTTGATTTGAGTGCTCCAGTGGCTATTATTATTTCTCTAGGATTTTCTATAATTGCGAGTTGGGCTTCATACTATAATAGTGATAAAATAATTTTATCAGTAAATAAAGCAAGACCTGCTACTGAAGAAGAAGATAAAAAATTGATAAATATATTAGATGGATTAATGATTTCTTCTGGTCTTTCTCATAAACCTAGATTATATGTTGTAGATGACCCACAGCCAAATGCTTTTGCAACAGGTAGGAATCCGGAAAATGCTATAATTTGTGTAACTACTGGACTTTTAGGAAAATTAGACTACTATGAATTAGAAGGAGTTATTGCACACGAAATGGCTCATATAAAAAATTATGATATTTTGCTTTCTGCTGTTGTAACTGTAATGGTTGGATTTATAGTTATGCTTTCTGATACATTTACAAGAACCTTCTTTTATAGAGGGGATAGAGATAATGATGATAATAACGGAAATGCCATTCTTATGCTTATAGGGTTAGTTTTTTTAATATTTGCACCTCTCATTGGACAAATAATGAAATTAGCTGTATCTAGAAGAAGAGAATTTTTAGCAGATAGCACAGCTGTAGAATTTACTAGAAATCCTGATGGACTTATATCTGCATTAAGAAAACTTGATGAAGATCCTAATGAATTAAAATCAGCAAATAAGGCAACCGAAAATATGTATATTGTAAATCCTTTTAAAAATAATGCTAATGGCAAAAGAAAAACAAGTTTATTTTCTACTCACCCAAGTATCGATGACAGAATTGAGGCTTTGCAAAACATAAAATAATATATCTATATAATAAAAATCAATCAAATTATTCAATTTGGTTGATTTTTTAATTTTGAATTTCTGCTTATTTGTAGTATTGCATCAAAGTTATCGTCTTTTGCCGATTTGTTTCTTTTGATTTGTCCACATTTTTTGCATTTATATATTATTACATATCCTTTTTTGTTATTTAATTCTACACCTATTGGTTCTAATAATCCATAACATTCTTCTGCTCTATCACCGGGATTTATATCTACGTGTTTTGAATATAAGCAATGATTACAATGGTCTCTGCAAGAATAGCCTAATTTTTCTACTTTTTTGCCACAATTTTCACATATAAATTCTTCATCTATTTCATTAAATTTTTTCATAATTAATTTCCCTTTGAATTATTATCCGTTTTAAAAATTCTATTCCTCAAATATGCTGTTCCCAATAAATTCCCTCAAAAGAGAATTCATTGGTACTAAATCTGATGGTATAGATTTAAAGTAACCAAGCATTGACTCAAGTCTTTTAGCTTCCGAAAATTCTGGAACTTCTGGTCCTATTTCTTTTAATAATGGTACTGCATAATCTTTTAAAACATTTAATTCATAAATTAGTGATGAATTGAACATCATATCGGCTTCTTCTTGGTATGCAAATATATTGATGTTTTCTCCCCTATTTACTGATGACCACATTTTTAATGTGTGCAAAGCACTATAACCTCTAAATTGATTGTCCCTTACTATTCTTCTTATTAGTCTAGTATCTGTTGTAGAAATTCTATTATAATAATCTATATTAAGAACTGTTAAAGCACTAATATAAATTTTAAACTTTTTTTCTTTTGGTATTAAAAATGTAAGCTTATCATTTAAGCAATGTATGCCTTCCATTATCAAAATTTCATCTTTTTCAAGTTTCATTTTATTTCCATTATACTCTTTTTCACCTTTATGAAAATTAAATGTTGGCATATCAATTTCGTCACCATTTAAAAGTTTTAACAAATCATTGTTCAAAAGTTTAGTATCAATCGCATCTATCGATTCAAAATCAAATTCGCCATTTTCATCCCTTGGCGTATTTACCCTTTCTACAAAATAGTTATCTACAGATATTGTTTTTGTTCTTAATCCGTTTAGTCTTAATTCAAGCTCTAATCTTTTTGCAAATGTCGTTTTCCCAGAAGAAGAAGGACCTGCAATTAATACTACTTTTTTATTTTTATTATTTGAAATAGCATCTGCCATTTTTGCTATCTTTTTCTCATGAAGAGCTTCATCTAATAAAATGTAGTCCTTTATATTATTGTTTTCAATTATTTTGTTTAACTTGTACAATGTGTTTACATTTAAAGTTTTATGGACATCTTCATATTCGTCAAGTGTTTCTAACAGTTTAGGACACTCAATAAATTTTCTTAGTTCATTAGGACTTTTTCTACTTGGATATCTTATCAAAAATCCATCGTGATATTTTGATAATTCATATTTTTTTATACAACCTGTTGAAATAGGCATAACTCCATAAAAATAATTATAATAGTCTTCACAATAATAAAGTGTAACTTCATCTTTTTCTTCAAGGTCTAACTGTAATTTACCTTTCAATGTCTTTTCTTTTTCATAAAATTTTTTTGCTTCTTTTTTAGACATAATTTTTCTTTCTATTGGTAAATTGCTCGAAATTATTTCTTCTACTCTTTTATTAAGTTTTTCTATCATATCTTCTGTTATTTCTTGATTATCTATTTCGCATAACATTGAATGATATAGTTGATAATTTATTGTAAGTAATGCATTTGGATAAATACTATGAAGTGCTTTTGCAACTATAAATATTAATCCTCTTTGATATATTCTCATTCCATCTTTATCTGTTATATCTATTAATTCTATTGTACCATCTGATGAGATTTTAAAATTTAAGCCCTTTACTTCATTATTAAATCTACATCCTATTATATCATTATTGCTTTCTAAAATTTCATTTTTGAAAAGGTCTGCCACAGTTACATCCTTTTCTACATTTAATATTATATTTTTGTTTTTATAGAATACCTGCATAAATGCTCCCTCTAAATATTCATAATTTTAAACTGATAATGACTGCTTATCCTTACCATCTATTTTTATTCTATACATTTCACTATCTCCATTTTCATTTTGATCTATGTAGTAAATCCACTTACCTTGAATATTCAATATGGTATAATAATCTTTTATGTCTGTTATTTTAACTTCATTTTTTCCTTTTAAACTTATACTGTAAATAGCCAAATTATTATTCTCATCTGTTTTTGTATAATAAATTCTATCGTCTGCAAAATTTAAATTGTCTAATTGAACTGCATATTCAATATCAGCTAATTTTTCTTTGTCTTTTCCATTTGTTTTTACTTTATAAAGTTCATAGTTATTATTATTTTCATATATATAATATATATAATTACCATCTACAAAGAATTGACTAGCCGAATCATTATCCACTATTATAGTATCTTCTCCATTTGTTTTCATTTTAGAGATAACAAAT
The DNA here is from genome assembly GCA_964479635.1 of uncultured Clostridium sp. Lineage (GTDB taxonomy): Bacteria > Bacillota > Clostridia > TANB77 > CAG-508 > CAG-452. Next base: position 5,504 of record CAYZMV010000070.1, read on the forward strand.
TTTCCATCATTAATATATGAATAATATATCCAATTTCCTTCTATTTCATAATTAATAATTGCCTGTTTTAATAATATTTGCTTGTTTTTGCCATTCGTTTTTACCTTATATAAATTAAAATCTTTAAAATAATATATCCAATTATCTATAACTGAAATTTTTGCTAAATCAACATCACTTTCAATAATTTCTTTATCTTTTCCATTTGTTTTCATTCTTGCAATATCATAGTTGCCTGATGTTCTATCCAAATAATATAGATATTTGCCAGAGTTATTTAAGTAAACAGCATAATCCGAACTTATTTTTTCTTTTTTATCACCATTTGTTTTTATTTTATATATACCATCTGTATTGCTATCTTTAAGCCCTAAATAGTAAACCCACTTTCCTTTTTGAACAGAAAATCCAGTATTATTTAAATTGCCACCCGTATTACCTATTTCTGTTTTATTGCAAATTAATATTATCATTATTGCCAAAACAATCACAATTAGTGCCACTACGACGGCTATTACTGGTTTTTTATTTTCCTTAATAAATGACCAAACCTTATTTTTTAAATTTAAAATTTTATCCTTCATATTTTTCTCCCTTCTCATTCGTATTTTTTTATATGATAATTATATAATTTAAATAGTATATTATCAAGTATTTTTTTTAGTTTTTTGGATATAATGATATTAGTTAAAATTTTAAAGGGGGTACATATATGAATAAAAAAAGGGTTAATGAAATTTTAAATCATAGACAATTAAATGAGGTTTATTATAATGAAAAACCCGTATGGATACAAGAAGTTCATAACGATATTGCAACAATCGGTTTTTTAGATGGTTCACAAGAAAAAGATGTATATATAGATGATTTATATGAAAGGGATTTATATAATCATTAAATAGGATTTTGGGGTCTGTCCCCAAAATCCTATAAATTAATTAAAAACTTATGTATATCTGAAAGGACAAGTGTATTTGTGATACATAGTCTAATCCTACTTTGTGGCAAAATTCAATACTTGATGGTTCTCCACCGTGTTCTCCGCAGATACCAAGTTTAATATTTGGTCTTGTTGCTCTTCCTTTTTCAGCTGCCATTTTAACTAATTTTCCAACACCTTCTTGGTCAAGTTTAGCAAATGGATCTGATTCATAAATTTTTGCTTTGTAATATGAATCTAAGAATTT
>CAYZMV010000071.1:0-2431 GCA_964479635.1 uncultured Clostridium sp.
AGCAATGATAGGAACATCATGTGCACTTGCAATATCAGATATACCATTTGGAGGACCAACAGGTTCAGTAGCAGTTGGTTTAGTAAATGGTGAAATTATTATAAATCCAACAGTAGAACAAAGAGCGAAATCAGATTTAACATTAACAGTTGCTGGAACAAAGGAAAAAATAGCTATGATAGAGGCAGGAGCAAATGAAATACCAGATAGTTTAATGTTGGAGGCTATTAAAGAAGGTCATAAAGAAATTAAAAGAATATGTGATTTTATTTCGCAAATAAAAGCCGAAATTGGAAAGCCAAAAATGGAATATAAATCATTTGAAGTAGACCACGAGATATATGAAGAAATTGAAAAGAATTTTGAAGAAAGAATGTATAAAGATGTACAAGCAACTGATAAAGAAATAAGAGATGCTAATATGGATAAATTAGCAGAAGATGTAACTGCATATTATGTTGAAAAATATGGAGAAGAAAAAGCAGAAGAAGTAAAACAGGATATAGCAGATAGTTTATATAAATTAGAGAAAAAATGTGTTAGAAAAATGATTTTTGAAGAACACAAGAGACCAGATGGAAGAGCAATAGATGAAATAAGACCACTTTCTTGTGAGGTAGGATTACTTCCAAGAACACACGGTAGTGCATTATTTACAAGAGGACAAACTCAAGTATTGTCAGTTGCAACACTTGGTATGATTAATGAAGAACAAAAATTAGATGGATTAGATGAAGAAGAAAGTAAAAGATATATGCATCAATACAATTTCCCATCATATAGTGTAGGTGAAGCAAAACCATCACGTGGACCAGGAAGAAGAGAAATAGGACACGGTGCTCTAGCAGAAAGGGCATTAGCTCCAGTAATCCCAGATGAAAAAGAATTTCCTTATTCAATAAGAGTAGTATCTGAAGTGTTATCTTCAAACGGATCTACATCACAGGCAAGTATATGTGGAAGTACTTTAGCATTAATGGATGCAGGTGTTCCTATTAAAAATCCAGTAGCAGGTATTTCAACAGGTCTTGTATCAAACCCAGACAATCCAGACGATTATGTAATGCTTACAGATATTCAAGGATTAGAAGACTTCTTTGGAGATATGGATTTTAAAGTTGGTGGAACAAAAAATGGAATTACGGCTATACAAGTTGATATAAAAGTTGATGGATTAACATACAAAATAATTGAGGATGCCTTTGCAAGAACAAGAAAAGCAAGACAATATATATTAGATGAAGTAATGCTAAAACAAATTGCAGAGCCAAGAAAAGAACTATCTAAATATGCACCTAAAATAACAACAATGAGTATAGACATAGATAAAATAAAAGACGTAATTGGAAAAGGTGGAGAAACAATTAATAAAATAATTGATGAAACTGGCGTAAAGATGGATATTGAAGAAGATGGTAGAGTATTTATATATACTGAAGATGAAGAAAAGGCAAAAAAGGCTAGGAAAATGATAGAAGACATTACTAGAGAAATTGAAGTTGGAGAAATATATGAAGGAACAGTTACTAAAATAATGCCATTTGGAGCATTTATGGATTTAGGTGGAGGCAAAGAAGGTTTACTTCATATATCTAAAATATCAGAAAAAAGAGTGGAAAAAGTTGAAGACGTATTAAAAGAAGGAGATACATTTTTAGTAAAAGTTTTAGATATAGATAATCAAGGAAAAATTAGTTTAACTAAAAGGGGATTAGGAATAGAAGAAACTGAATAGTAGGTGCTGATAAAAATATCTATTAAACAATTAAAAAGTTGCAAAAAATTAATCGAAGTAGTATAATAAAAAGGGTAGCGAAATAGAATATATTATATAGGATATTTTATTTAAGTTGTCTTTTATATTAAAATATAGAGAGGGTAAAAAATGGAGTATTTATATATACTGCAACAAGCATTAGTTTGGATTATAACAATATTTTGGTTATATAATATAATAATTAGTGTATGTTCACTAGTCAAATTAAAAGAAAAACCATTATTAGTAAATAAAAATCATAAATTTATGGCATTAATACCTGCACATAATGAAGCAACTGTTATTGAAAACTTGATAGATAGTTTAAAGAAACAAAATTATCCGCAAGAATTATTGGATATATATGTAATTGCAGATAATTGTACAGATAATACAGCAGAAGTTGCAAGAAATGCGGGTGCTATTGTTTATGAAAGATTTGATGAAACAAAAAAAACAAAAGGCTATGCAATGCAATGGTTTTTAAATAAAATAAATGAACAAGATGTAGATTACGATGCATTATGTGTATTTGATGCAGATAATGTTGTAATGCCTGATTTTATGAAAGCAATGAATAAAAAACTTTGTCAAGGTGAAGAAGTAGTACAAGGATATAGAGATATAAAAAATCCAACTGATTCGTGGGTATCAGCTGGTTATGCATTATTCTAT
>CAYZMV010000071.1:2441-6571 GCA_964479635.1 uncultured Clostridium sp.
CTTAACAGAGGATATAGAATTTTCTTTGATTAATATTTCAAAAGGTAGAAAATTAGGTTGGGCAACAGATGCAGTAGTGTACGATGAGCAACCTCTTGAGTATAAACAATCTTGGAATCAAAGAATGAGATGGTCTGTTGGTCATCTACAATGTGTTAAATATTATTTAAAAGATTTAGCAAAGGGAGTAAAGGATCATAAAACCTTAATGAATTTTGATGGATTGTTATATTTAATGGGTATGCCAATGCTTGTAATAACATTGGGATTGCTACTTCTAAATCTTATAATATATGCAGCAAATGGAATGACAACAACGGCATTAATTTGGAATTATGTAAAATATTTGGGAGCAACATTCTTACTTCCACCACTTACGGCAATTCTTATAATGTGGTTAGATAAAAGACCAATTAAACCAATGATTAAAGGAATACTTTGTTATCCATTGTTTTTAGGATCTTGGATACTAATTAATATAAAAGCATTAATAAAACCAGATACAACTTGGACTAAAATTGAACATACAAGAAATGTAAAAGTTGACGAACTGGATAATAGAATAAAGGTTTAGATTTATGTAAGGGCGTATGATATACGCCCATTTTTACTGTAATAGAATAACTAATTTAAATAACTAAAATAGTGACAAACTATTTCTTAAATGATATAATTTTAATAGGTGATATAATGATAATTGATAAAATCATAGATAGCAAGATAAAAACTTATGCATTTGTTGGTCCATCTGGAACAGGAAAAAGTTATAGAGCACAAATGGTTGCAAGTGAAAGAGGAATCAAATATATAATTGATGATGGCCTTTTAATAAAAGAAAATAAAGTTATTGCTGGAACTTCTGCGAAAAAAGCAGCAACAAAAATAGAAACAGTAAAGGAAGCTCTATTTAACAATCCAGAACAGATTAAGGAAATAAAAAAAGCATTTTTAAAATACAGACCAGAAAGCATATTGATACTTGGAACATCTGATAATATGATAAAAAAAATAAGAGAAAATTTAGGACTCCCAGAACTTACAGAAACCATATACATAACAGATGTAGCTACAGAAGAGGAAATGACCGAAGCAAAAAGAATTAGGCAAACACAAGGGAAACACGTAATTCCAGTACCTACTTTTGAAATAAAAAAAGATTTTTCGGGATTTATATTAGATCCTCTCCAAATATTTAAATTTAAAGGAAAAGGTACTACTCCATATATATCAGAAAAGTCTATAATAAGACCAACATTTAGTTATTTAGGAAATTTTAAAATATCAGATACAGTATTTAAACAGATAATAGAATATTTAGCGGGTAAAACAAGGTCAATACATAGAGTAAACAGAATAAGAATAAATAAAGTTGCTGAGCAAGAAGGAATTGATGTATATATAGAAGTTGTTTTAGTGTATGGATACAATATAATTGAAGAATTAAAAAATTTTAAGAAAAAGTGCATAAAAGAAATAGAAAATCAAACTGCAATGAATGTAGAAACAATGGATATTGTTGCGAAAGGAATATGTATGCCAAAGGAGGGACAATAATGTCATTTATAGTAGGAATAGATGGTCCAGCAGGTAGTGGTAAGGGAACTGTAACAAAAAAAGTAGCAAATAAACTGGGACTAACTAATATTGATACAGGCATTACATATAGATGTGTTGCATTAGAGGTTTTAAATAGAGGAATATCATTAGAAGATACAAATAAAATAATAGATGTAGCAAAAAGTATAGATATAAAAATTGAAAATACTTCAAATGGAGATATTGTATTTTTAAACAATATAAATGTTACAAAGGAAATTCGTTCTAAAGAAGTTACAAAAATTGTATCACAAGTGTCATCTATAAAAAAAGTTAGGTTTATAATGGTAGAAACACAAAGAAAACTTGCTGAAGGTAAAGATGTTATAATGGAGGGAAGAGATATTTGTACATACGTATTTCCAAATGCAGATGTAAAAATATATTTAGATGCAAGTATTGAGGAAAGAGCAAAAAGAAGATTTAAAGAAAATCAAGAAAAAAATATAGATATGACGTATGAAGAAGTATATGAAAATATAAAAAGAAGAGATGAAAATGATAAATCAAAAGAAATTGGGGCATTAAAAGTAGCAAAAGATAGTGTGATAATTGATACAACAAATTTAAATATAGATGAGGTTGTAGATAAAGTAATTGATATAATACGAGGAGAAAGAAAATGAAAGAAATTTTAAGACATATAATAAAATTTATATTAAACATATTAATAGTAATTGTATATAGACCTAAATTTGTAGGATTAGAAAATATTGCAGAAGGAAAGGGTGCTATATTGTGTGCTAATCACGTTCACGCATTTGATTCCGCAGTTATAATTCTGCATAATAAAAGAAAAGTTAATGCACTTGCAAAAGAATGTATATTTAAAAATTGGTTTGTAGAGTGGCTTGGAGATATATTTGGAATATATCCAGTAAAAGAAGGCAACAAGTCAATGGAAAGTATGAAAATTTCACTTAAATTATTGAAAAATAATGAGTTACTATTAATATTCCCAGAAGGAACAAGGAACGGTATGGCAAAAGGAGTTAAACCAAAAGAAGGAGCAGTAAAACTTGCAATAAGAGCAGATGTTCCAATAATACCAATAGGAGTACAAGGAAATTTTAAATTTTTTAAGCAAATTAAAATTAATATAGGAAAACCAATATATTACAATGTTTCAAAAGAAGACGCAAATAATAAAGAAGTATTAGATAGATTAACAAATGAACTAATGCAAGAAATAGTAAGATTAAGAGACGAAAAAATATAAATAATTTCATAACATATTTAGTTTCATTATACCTATAATACTTATGTATTGTAGGTTTTTATAATAATGGTAATATAGAAATTTCATCGATTGACAGAATTATTAAATATATGGTATAATTATCGTTATTGTGAGTTATTAAAAGTATTAAATTAAACAAATAGAGGGGATTATAGAATGAACAATAAAAAAATTAGAAATGTAGCGATTATTGCCCACGTTGACCACGGAAAAACAACATTAGTAGATAGTTTACTTAAACAAAGTGGTACATTCAGAGATAATGAACAAGTTGAAGAAAGAGTGATGGATTCTAATGAACTAGATAATGAAAGAGGTATTACAATTCTTGCTAAAAATACATCAGTAATGTATAATGATATAAAAATAAATATAGTAGACACACCGGGACACGCTGATTTTGGAGGAGAAGTAGAAAGAGTACTAAAAATGGTAGATGGAGTACTCTTGTTAGTTGATGCGTTTGAAGGAGCTATGCCTCAAACAAGAGAGGTTTTAAAAAAATCATTGGCATTAAATTTAAAACCAATAGTAGTAATAAATAAAATAGATAGACCGGGTGCAACTCCATATAAGGTATTGGATCAAGTTATTGAGTTATTTATAGAACTAGGGGCAAATGATGAACAATTAGATTTTCCAGTTATATATGCATCTGCAAAGGACGGAATAGCTAAACGTAATTTAGAAGAAGAATCAAATAGTATGAAATGTTTATTTGAAGCAATAATCAATAATATTGAACCACCAAACTGTGATGAAGATGGTCCTATGCAAATGCTAGTTTCGAATATAGATTATGACGATTACGTTGGAAGAATTGCAGTAGGAAGAATTGAAAGAGGAATTATAAAAGAAGGAATGCAAGTTGCAGTATGCAAAAATGATAAAGTAGAAAATGCTAAGATAATGAAAGTATGCACATATAAAGGATTAAAGAAAGAAGAAGTTGAAATTGCAAAAGCAGGAGACATAGTAGAAATATCAGGAATATCTGATATTAATATTGGTGAAACAGTATGTGATGTTAATAATCCTGAAAAAATTGATTTTGTAAATATAGATGAGCCAACAGTAACAATGACATTTTCAGTAAATAATGGTCCTTTTGCAGGAAAGGAAGGAGAATTTGTTACTTCAAGACATATCAGAGATAGATTATTTAAAGAGTTAGAAAAAAATGTCTCTTTAAGAGTGAAAGAAACAGATTCACCAGATTCTTTTGAAGTAGCGGGACGCCGGAGAACTTCATTTATCAATTCTTATTGAAACAATGAGAAGAGAAGGCTTTGAG
>CAYZMV010000072.1:0-5977 GCA_964479635.1 uncultured Clostridium sp.
AAAGTCGCAAAAAAATAACATACCGAAAAATAAAGATAAAAAAACAAATATGATTTAGCGGTATATTCCATAAATCCTATTTTAATAATATGGTGATCCAGAGACGACTCGAACGTCCGACCCACGGCTTAGAAGGCCGTTGCTCTATCCAACTGAGCTACTGGACCGTATTTTTTAGAACGAATAATATCATACCATATTTTTTTTGTATAGTCAAGGACAATCTACCACAAAATCAGCAAAATTTCTAGTCTACTGTTGATATGCTTTTTTAATTAATTATATTTTCTATACTTATATAAAGAAATTTATTATCCCTAGAAGGCCAAAAATTAAAAATAAAATTCCAGAAAGTTTTTGCATTATTTTTTCAGGTATTTTACGTGATAATGCTTTACCACATATTATTGCAATTAAATCACTCATAACCATACCTGTAATTGCACCCAATATAAGATATACTTTATACATAGAATATTCTATACCTAAACCGATTGAAGCAAGAAATGTTTTATCTCCTAATTCTCCTACAGCTATAGCAAGTGCTATGAAAAGTATATATCCCAAATTGCTTTTTATCTTTTTATCACTCGTATTATTAATATTTTCTTCATTATTGTTATGTTTTAATAGCGTGATTAATCCAAAAATAATAAAAGATAAGTATGTAACTATTTTTAAAGCTATTTGAAATTTTGTGTTTTCTATGTTTCCTAAAAAACTTCCGAACATTATAGCGATTCCATAACTAAACAATGAACCTAAGGCAACACCTAATAGTATAGTTTTAGCCTTTAATTTAGACGAAAAAGATAAAACTAATAATTGCGTTTTATCACCAAGTTCAGATATGAATATTAAAAGAAATGCAATTATAAAAGAATACATATTTGACCTCCATATTTAGTAAAAAATATATTCCAAATTCTTATTAATATTCATAATAAAAAGGCATAAATATATTATAGAAAGAGGAAAAAATGAATATAAAAAATATTTATAAAGCTACCTTTGTTATTGTAGGAACAATAATTGGTGCGGGATTTGCATCTGGTCAAGAAATTTACACTTTTTTTAATCAATATGGAATTAGTCGGCCTATTTGGAATACTTATATCCATTACATTAATGTCATATATAATTTATAAAACATTTAAAATTGTAATAAACAATGATATAAACAATTATCAAGAATTTATAGAAAATATTATGCCAAGCAGATTAAAAGAAAATAAGCTATTATGTTTTACTATAAACAACATTATAAATATATTCCTTTTAATAACATTTAACATTATGGTGGCCGGTTTTGCTACATATTTTATGCAGGAATTAAATATTTCTAAATGGTATGGTGCAATGTTAATAGCTATTTTAGCATTTATTACTTTATCAAATAATATTGATGGAATAATAAAAATAAATACACTATTAATACCAATTATAATTTTACTAATCATATTTTTAGGAATCAACAAAATTGAACTTGTACCTATTGTAAGCAATAATGTTCACAATCCAATAGGATTTGTAATAAGTAGTATTCTTTATGCAAGTTATAATAGTATAACATTAATTCCAATATTGATAAGCCTAAAAAAACAAATTAATACAAAAAAGTCATCATTAGTTCTTTCAATTTTTGTAGCAATAATTATGCTTATTTTATCAATATTTATTTTTTTACTTATGAATACTTTTATATCTGAAATACTAGGAATAGAAATACCCATTGTATATATAGCCAATAAGTTGGGAACTGCTGCCAAATATGTGTATGGAATTGTTATATTAATTGCAATATTTACAACAGCAGTTTGTACAGGATATGGTTTTTTAAGTAATGTAACCAAAAATAGAAAAAGCTATATTTTCTCAGCCGGAATAATATGTGTACTTTCAATATTAATTGGGCAAATTGGATTTTCTAATTTAATTAGTCTTTTATATCCTATTTTTGGATATTTAGGAATTTTACAATTAATTTTTTTAATAATAAATTAAAATACCTTGAAAAACAAATAGAGTTTTGATATAAATAAATTAATAATAATTAAATAAATTAAGGTGTATTTATGAAATATTACATATTCAATGGCCTTACTCGGTAACGCTACAGAGGATAAGCCAAAAAAAAAGTTAAATAAGGGTAAAATATTTAAAATATCAATTATTGTTATTCTTATAATATTATTTATATCTCTTATCATTTTATATGAAAACAATAATGATGTTAGAAATTTTTTTGATATTTACATTTTTAGAAAAATAATTAATGAAGAAAACGTTTCAAGCATAGATATAGGTATGTCAAAAGATATAAATATTTTTGCATATGATAAATATTTAGCAGTATTAGAACAAAATGAATTAAAATTATATAATAAATCAGGCAATCAGGAAACAAGCTTAGAATTAGAAATTTCTAATCCTATATATGCAACTTGCGGAAATTATATATGTATTGCAGAAAATAAGGGCAAAAAATTATATTTAATATCTAATAAAAATATAGTTTGGCAAAAGGATATTGAAGGCATTATAGATAGTGTAAATGTTAATAAAAACGGATATGTTGCGGTTACTATATCTGGAACAAGTTACAAATCTGTAATAGAAACGTTTGAGCCAAATGGAGATGAACTTTTTAAAAAATATTTAGCAACAACAAATGCAATAGCAACAGATATATCAAATGACAACAAATATTTAGCTATTGCACAAGCTAATTTTTCAGGAATAGTTATTCAATCAAGCATAGAGATAATATCTATTGAAGATGCAAAAAATAATTCAAATGATTCAATAAAATATACATATGTAGCAAATGCAGATGATTTAATTATTAATATAAAATATAACAATAAAAATGATTTAGTATGTATGTATGACCAACATATAGATATATTTAAAGATGGGCAAAATACGGAATTAGTTAATTTACATAGTCAAGATACGATGTTTGCAGATATTAATGTTTCATCAAAAATAATACAAATTGTTAAAACTCAATCAAATGTATTAGATACAATAATTGAACTTCAAATAATTAATAGTAATAATATAAATGATATACATAAATATACAATAGAAAAAACGCCTAAACAAATTTATACTCAAGGAAATATGATTGCCATAAATTTAGGAACTAGCGTAATTTTTATAAATGATAATGGATGGCTTGTAAAAAAATATGAATCTAAGCAAGGAGAAATACAAAATATAGTGATGTGTGATGAAATTGCAGGAATTATTTCTAAGAATAAAATAAATATTATTTCATTATAAAGGGGAAAATTTATGGGAATTGTATATGATTTAATTTTAATTGGAATTATTGCATTATTTACTTTCATAGGATATAAACAAGGTTTAGTAAAATCAGCAATAAAAATATTGTCTTTTCTTATTGCCATAGTAATAGCATTTGTTTTATATAGACCAGTAAGTAATTTTATAATCAACAATACAACAATAGATGACAATATAAAAAATACAATAATTGAAAAAATAAAGCCAGAAGGTATAGATGCCCATCAAGAACTTACAGAAGAAGATAAAAGCAAATTAAATATTGCAGGTATTGCAAGTAATACAATAGACGAAATAGCAAGTACATTTACAATCAATTTAATTGAAATTGCTACATTATTATTAATATTTATAATTGTAAAAATAGGATTAAAATTTGTAACGGTATTATCAGATTTTATTACAAAACTTCCAATATTAAAACAAATTAATAAATTAGGTGGAACCATATATGGAATTATAGAGGGAATTATTATAGTTTATACCCTTCTTGCTGTAGTATATCTTATAACTCCACTATTAAATACGCCAATATTAGATAGCATTAATGAATCTATTATTACAAAGGAAATCTATAACAATAATATAATATTAAATATGATTGTTTAAATGCTACTTGTTTATCCCTCAAATGCTTGTTTAATATGATTTACTTTATATATATTGTCTTTTATGTATACTTCTATTACATCAATTCTTATAAACTCTTCGCTCAAATTTCTAATATACAAATAATATTTAATAGTTTGAAGCATATGCTGTTGCTTTGTTTTATTTACAGCTTCCGAAGGTACTCCGTATTTATTGCTAGTTCTTGTTTTTACTTATATAAATACTATTTCTTTTTTATCTAATGCAATTATATCTATTTCGCCTTGCCTACACTCAAAATTTTTATCTAATATTACATATCCCTTTCGTTTTAAATAATCTTCTGCTATATTTTCTCCTAAATTTCCAATCTCCTTTTTTATATACATCTTTACCTCTTTACAAATTCATTATTTGGAAGGCTTTTTATAAGTCCCTCTATTTCTAACATTGTAATTATTTGATTTACCTCTGACATTGTAAGATTTACTTTTTTACATATTTCGTTTATGTGTATTGGATAATTAGTCAGTACATCATATATTTTTTTATACTCACTATTCATTTGTGGTTCATTTGTTTTTGCGGTTTGAGTTATCGTTATTTCTTCTAATATATCATTTATATTTGTCACCAATTTTGCATTTCCTTTTAACAACTCATTTGTACCACTGCTGTTTTTCATATCAATATTTTCCGGCAAACAAAATATCTTTTTCCCTTGTTCTTTTGCAAGTCTTGCAGTAATTAATGTTCCGCTTTTATTTTTTGCTTCTATTACCAATACTCCGCTCTGCAAGTCCACTCATTATTCTATTTCTTCTTGGAAAATTTTTAGCATTTGCTTCTTCATATAGATTCTGTTCAGTAAGTATAAGTCCATCATTTTTTAAAATAGATTCAGCTAACATTTCATTTTCTTCTGGGAAAATTTTATTAAGTCCTGACCCAAGGACTGCTATTGTTCTTCCAATTTGATGCATTCCCCCTAAATGTGATGCTGTATCAATGCCTTCTGCCAACCCACTTATTATACAAATTCCTTTTTTTGATAATTCCTTTGCAAACTCATAGGCCTGTTTAAAGCCATAACTTGTGCATTCTCTTGATCCTACTATTGTTACTCCAGTAGATTTTAGCAAATCAAGATTTCCTCTTATGTATAATTTTTTAGGTGTACTTTTTATTTGTTTTAATTTATCTGGATATAATTCATCTTTTATATTTATCTCTATATAATCTTGCATATTCCCTCTAATTTTTCCAATATTTTTTATCTAAACTTCTATATTGCACTGCCTCTGCAATATGTTTTTGCTTAATATCAACACTTCCTTCTAAATCTGCAATGGTTCTTGATACTTTTAATATTCTTGCATAAGCCCTTGCACTTAAACCTAATTTTTCAAATGCTTTTTGTAGCAAATTTCTACCTGCTTCATCTAACTTACAATACTTTTGAGTAAGTTTTGGAGTAAGTTCTGCATTTGAATATATACCTTCATTTTTATACCTTGCTATTTGAATGTTTCTTGCTTTATTTACTCTCTCGTATTTGATCTGACGTTTCTACATACCCTTCATCATCTAATTTTTGATACTTAACAGGAGTTACTTCTATTTGAATATCAATTCTGTCTAATAACGGACCACTTATTTTATTCATATATCTTGAAATAGACTGTGGTGAACAAGTACATTCTTTTTCTTTTGAGCCATAAAATCCACAACTACACGGATTCATTGAAGCAACAAGCATAAAGTTGCACGGATATGTTAGTGTTGCATTTACTCTTGATATTGTAATTATTCTATCTTCTAAAGGACCTCTCATTACTTCTAATGTTTGTTTATTAAATTCCGGCAATTCGTCTAAAAATAGTACTCCATAGTGTGCCAAACTTATTTCCCCAGGTTTTGGAATTTTTCCACCGTCCAGCTAGTGATACTGCTGACACTGTGTGATGTGGTGCTCTAAATGGTCTTGTCGTAATTATAGGTGTATCTTTAGACAGAGTTCCTGCTATACTATGAATTTTTGTTGTTTCTAATGCTTCTTCAAATGTTAAATCTG
>CAYZMV010000072.1:5987-6542 GCA_964479635.1 uncultured Clostridium sp.
TTGCCATCATAGTTTTACCGAGATCCGTGGGCTTCCAATTAAAAGGCAATTATGTCCACCTGCTGCAGATACTTCTAATGCCCTTTTAACATTTTCTTGTCCTTTAACTTCTGAAAAATCTACCAAATACTTATTATTTTGTTCAAAATATGATTTTACATCAATTTTATTGGGCTTTATTTCTATTACACCATTTAAATAATTTACCACTTCTTCTAATGTTTTTACTCCTATTACATCAATGCCTTCTACTATTGCTGCTTCATCATTGTTTTCATAAGGTACAATTACCTTTTTTATTCCTAAACGTCTTGCTTCTATACATATTGGAAGTACTCCATTTATTTTATTGATTTTTCCATCTAAAGATAATTCACCTATAAATATAGCATCATTTAAACTTTGATTATATATTGCTTCTATGTTTAAAAGTATAGCTATAGCTATTGGTAAATCTAAATATGAACCTTCTTTTTTAGTGTTTGCTGGTGCTAAATTAACCACAATTCTCCTGCTTTGCAGTTCAAATCCTGAATTTTTTATTGCAGTTTTTAC
>CAYZMV010000073.1:0-3782 GCA_964479635.1 uncultured Clostridium sp.
GTTAATGAAAGATTAAAAGAAGATACTCCAACTACTAAAGTAGGAATGGAAGGAAGCCAACCTAAACCAATTCCTACAGTATTTTAAATTTAAAGGAGGAATTTAATTATGGCAGAAAGTACAAGAATAGATGCTTTAAGCATTGAATTACAAACATCAGGAAAGGATAAATTAACAGAAGAATACGGAAAAGTTATTGAGAATATTAACGCAACAACTTTATCAGCAAGACTAAAAAATACAGATTTAAGTGGAGATCCAACAAGTGGTTCAGTAGAAGCAAAGAGATTTGTAAATGCTAAATCTCAAGCTTATGGAACAGCAAGAAGTGCAGGAAAAGGAAATCTAGTTAAAGCAAAACCTGTAGTTATTCCAATAGATGATGATACTGAATTTATGGAAGAAGTTGAAGAAAAAGATTTAAAACTATATGGAGTAAATGGATTAATTGAAAGAAGAACAAGAAATCATCAAGAAAGTGCAAAAGTAGAACTAGAAGAAAAATTCTTTTTAGTTGCAAAAAATGCAGGAACACAATTTGAACCAACTGCAACTACTATAGAAGATGAAATTGAAGAAGCTGTTCAAAAAGTAGAAACAACCAAAAACGATTTCGTTAGAGGTGTTCCAAGAACAATGATAGAGGTTATTATGACCCCTGCAATTTATGGAAAATTAAGAAACAAAATTGCCACTCTACCAAATGCTAACGCAAATGTAGCATCTTATGAGAGTGGTATTTTTAACAATGTAAGAGTAAATTCAAGTGTATTTTTACCAGAAAATGTAGAATACATTGTAATGGTAAAAGGAGCTGTAGCTCAACCAGTAATACCTGGAATTTATGCACCAAAAGCTATTGAATTATCAGAGGCAACAGGATTTGGACTATTTTTACATAAAGGTACAAAAGCTGTAATGGAAGATTTAATAATTTACAAAGAATCTACACCCTAGCACTCCCACCGAAAAAGTAACGGTGGGTATACCAGAAGGTAAAACCACAGCACTAGGAACGAAAACTGTTGGCGATTTACAAGAAGATATAGTTATAAAAGGCGACAAGGTAACAGGTAAATCTAAATATGTAACAGGATTTACAGAGTTTAATGAAAACAATCCAGCAGAACAAGAGGGCAACTACTTAGTAATAAAGGTAGAAGAAGCAACACAAGGTAAAACAGTAATGGTAAAAATGACAGGACAAGAAACATCAGGAATAAGTAAAAAACTAGACCCAGACGGAATATTAATATGTTTAATACATAATCAAGACAATAAAATAGAGTTAACAGTAGACTCAGAAGATACAAGGATATTAGATTTATCAGAATTAACACTAATGCCAGATGTAACAAAAGTAATAAAACCTAGTGATGGTGAACACCAAACATATAATAAACAAGTAAGTGAGTTGCAAAGTGAAATTGGTATAGCAAAAGATGGAAAAGTAACAGGAACATTAAATAAAGTAACAGACTATACAAATGACTCAGAACATCAAGATGGATACTTTTTGCATTTACATATAAATCATGAAAACTTACCAAGTGATAAAATAAAATTTGGTTATGAAGGAAGATTAGTCGAACCAGACAAAAACGATTACAACTATGTATTATATGTAGATGAAGAAAGACAAAGTCAAAAAGTACAATTAGAGTTAGATGGAAAAGTAGAATATACACTAGATTTAACTGGTTTAATATTAAGCGGAAGTACACCAATAAGAACCAAAAAGAAAATTACAACCAAATAATTAAGGAGGCAGTAGAATGGAAGGAAATTTAGAAAAAATCATATCAGATTTAGATGTGAATTATAGAAATGATGAAGAAGTATTAAAAGACATATTAGAAGAAGTAAGTTCTATTGCCTTTGATATTTCTAATAATAAAGACGAAAAAAAGTTATTTCCATATATCAAAAAAGCAGTAAAAGCAATTTATTTAACACGAGGTGGAGAAGGATTGCAAAGTAGAGGCGAAGGTAGTATATCTAATTCATACGAAGATATTATGGAAAAATTAAGGAATGACATTATTAAATCTGGATTAAGGAGGATAAAATAATGTTATTACGAGATTTAACAAAAGTATGGATAAGTAGAGCAGAAGAAATAAACGACCATCGGAGAATATACAAAAACATGGAAATATAATTCAACTGCTTATTTTAATATGCAACAAGATGTGAATGAATTAGACAGAAAAACCTCTGGAGAAATAGATTATAGTATTTATAAAGCTAGAACTACACAAAAATATGAAATACAAAAGGGCGATGGTATTTCTCTTGTTGATATTTCAGAAAAAGAAACATTTATACCAGAATATAGAGTTATGGATATTAACAAAATAGGTAATACATATGTATATAGATTGGAGAAATATAATGGTCAAGATTAATTGTAAGGTAAAGGCTAAATATAACTATAAAAAAATACAAGAACTTCAGAAAAGGTTGCCACAAACTATAAAAGAAACTATAGAGGATATTATAAAAACTATACAAGGCTGTGCAATAAAGTTAGAAAAGGGACATCACGATAATGAAATATTATGTGAGTTACTAGATGTTTCAAATAATGAAATAAAAGGAAGAGTGTATGCAGATATAAATGCTTTTCCTTTTTTCTTATTTGAGCATTATGGTACAGGCGAATTTGCTGAAATGGAACACATAGGAACTACGAAACATTTTATTGAAAGTGGTTTTACTGAATGGTTTATTCCAGTATCTGCTGTAGAAAGAGCATTGTCTTATCCAATAGTTACAATAAACGATATGCAATTTTATATTGCACATCGGTGCAAAAGCCAATCACTTTATGACAGATGCCGAATTTGAAACAAGAGAAACTAACAAAGAAATAATTAAGAAAAATATTGAAAAAATGTTGAAAGAGGTGTGTCAATAATGCTAGGAACAAAGGAATTTTCCGATTATATATATGAAAAATTAGAACAATTAAAAGATGAAATAGTTTTAACAAATCCAACAACTACAAGTAAATTTCCGTGTAGAGAATTACAAACACCTCTAAAGAGCATAAACAGAACAGGTGCAATGTGCACATTTCAAATTTCAATAAAGCATTGGCACAACAAACAAAGAAATGCTATGGAAATGACAGATAAAACAGATGAAAAATTATTAGAATACAATTTAATTAGAACAAATACAAGTCTATGTTTATATGACCCCATATTACAAAAATATGGATTAACAACCACTTATGAGGTTAGATATAATGCGTTAACAAATGCATTTGAAAGAATTAGATAGAACGTTTAAAGAACGTTCTTTTTTATATGAAGGAGGAATTTATAATGTCAGAACCAAAAACAAGTACATTAACTAAAGTATTTCACGCAGATACTTTGGAAGATTTAAAAGACGAAGGACAAAGAAAACAAGTAGCTTTCGTACAAAGTATACCAGAATTTTTAACAGCACCAGAAGGAATTACATACAGCGCTTTAGATATACCAGATGAAAGACAAGCAGAAGGACGTCAAAAAGCAGAAAATTTAGAGATAGAGTTCTTATTTACAGAGGAACAATATGATGAATTAAAAGCAATAGAAAAAGCAAAAACAAATGGATATTGGGCTATTCAATTACCAGAAGTTACAGCTAAAGAAGCGGGAAAACCACTTACTTGGTATTTTACAGGAACTTGCCATATAGGTATGTCAGAAATAGCAATAGATGATATGCTAAAATCAAAAGTAACAATATATAGAAGTTCAGCTATTGAAGAAAGCAAAGGATTTCCA
>CAYZMV010000073.1:3882-6359 GCA_964479635.1 uncultured Clostridium sp.
AAAATATGATATTAGAAACAAAAAATAAAACAATTAATTTAGTACTAAAAACAAGAAAAATAGTGGAGATAGCTAATTCACTAGGAAACAAAAATTTTGAAGATGCTTATTTTAAAGCAATACAAAATAATGATTTAGGTGCATTATCTAAAATTATTTATACATTAGCAGAAGATAATGACGGAAACCACGCATTTAATAATTCAAATGAAGTATGTGACTTTTTAGATGATTACAAAGAAGAAAAAAATAAAACATATAGTGATATATTTAAAAGTTTAACAGAGGTTATAAACGAAGAGGGTTTTTTCATAAAGAAAAGGAGCAAAAAGGAACTAGAAGAAATAATATCAAATCCTTTATTAAAAACGAATATGAGCGAATTAGTACAGAAATCCGCAGAGAAAGCTATAACCAAAATAGCAGAAGATCAATTTCAGGGATTCAAAGCCTAGATAATTTAACAGATAATATAAAAAATGCCAAAACATTAATTGATTTAATTTATGCATTAGAAGCATTATGCTATTATTTTTCCATGAAACCAAATGAGTTTTGGAATAGTACATATAGGGAAGTTACTATATTTATTCAATCCAATTTATGTCATACAATGGATAATTTTAGACAAGAAATAAGATTACAAGAGGCAGTAACAGATAAACTAATAATGGCAGATGCTATGAGTAATAAAAAACCTAAAATAGTTCCAATACAAAAAACATTTGAAAAATTATTCCCTAAAAAAGAAGAACAACAGATACAATCCCCAGAAGAAATAACAAAAAGAATGAGAGCAATTATGAAAGCAGAAAAAGAATAAATGTCGAATTTTGTCGAATTATTTTTACAAAAAAAGATTGCATTATGTCGATATGATATTATATAATTCATATATAATATAAAAAATTATAAAAAAAATACAAAATTCGACAACATTTTATTTTTTTATATTGTAAACTATTGTTATATAAAAAAAGGGGGAGATTTTATGGCAGAACATCAAGGAACAGAAAAGAAACCACTTTATAAGAAATGGTGGTTTTGGGTCTTAATTGTAGTAGTTATTATTATAATCGCAATGGCAGGAAGTAGTAATAACACAACTACAGAAACAGGAGGAAGTACAACAGAGAGTGTTAGCACGGAGGAAGAAAAAACAGAGTATAATAAAGGCGAAGAAGCAATTTTAGGTAATGGTTCAATTACAGTAACTGAAGTTAAAAAATCACAAGGAAATGAATGGGATAAACCAAAATCAGGTAAAGAGTATGTTATTGTATCTGTTACAATAGAAAACAAGGGAAATAACAATTTATCGTATAACCCATATTATTTTAAAATGCAAAACTCACAAGGACAACAAGAAGATATAACGTTTACAACTATAGACCAAGACACATCATTACAAAGTGGTGAGTTAGTAGCAGGAGGAAAAGTATCAGGAACTATAACTTTTGAAGAACCAACGGGAGACACTGGTTTAATATTAATATATAATGATAATATATGGAGTTCAAAAGAATTAAAAATAAAATTGTAACAATAAAAATAAATAAGGAGACCAACTATGAAATGTCCCAAGTGTGGAAATATGAATATAAATGTTCAAATGGTATCAGAAAGTCAATTAAAAACTAAACATAAAAGTTTATTATATTGGTTATTTATTGGTTGGTGGTGGAGACCATTACTATGGTTTTTTTTGACAGTTCCAATGTTATTAGGTTCTTTATTTGGTCACAAAAAACAGAAAATAATAACAAAACATAAAAGCATAGCAGTTTGTCAAGATTGTGGTTATAATTGGTATGTATAAATTAAAATAAAAACACTTACTTAAGTAGGTGTTTTTTTATTATGCGTGAAAGGAGGAATGACTTATAACTATCGAAGAACTAGATATTATAGTAGAAGCAAGTATTGAGCCTGCTTTGAAAGAAATAAAAAAATTTATGCCTCAAATAAAACAACAAGTAACACAAGCAGTACAAGTAGCACAAGAGGCAATGAGCAGAGTAGATATGAAAAGTGTGTCTAATAAAGTACAAAAGGCTATTCAAATTGTAAAAAATAAAATAGACAACTTAAAAAAATCAACACAAAACAGTGAAATAAAAATGAAAATAAACAATAAAGAAGCAAGTAAACAAATAAGCCAATTAGAAAAAGAAATAGATAGTCTACAAAAGAAAATACAGGCACGACAAATGAAATTAGATATTATTAATCCTCAAATGGATAAAATAGTAAATGACACAAGAAACGAAGTAGTGCCAGAGGGAATATCTAAAAATGATAAGTCTATGGACACAGTAGTAGACAATGCTTTATCCTCAAATAAAGATTTCACAACATTAAATAGTCAAGCACAAAAATTATATACAGAAATAGAAATGTATAATAAAGAACTTAATGAGGCAAAGTCAAAAATGTCTCAATTAAAACAAGAAACAAATCAAACGGCAACTAGTCAA
>CAYZMV010000074.1:0-6332 GCA_964479635.1 uncultured Clostridium sp.
CTTTGCATTTGCTATTTGTCTATCTCTTTTTAAATATTTTAAAGTTCTCATATTATGAAGTCTATCTGCTAGTTTGATTAGTATTACCCTTATATCTTTTCCCATTGCAAGAAACATTTTTCTATAATTTTCTACCTGCTGTTCTTCTGCACTAGAATACTGAATTTTTCCAAGTTTTGTTACTCCTTCTACTATATCAGC
Organism: uncultured Clostridium sp.; assembly: GCA_964479635.1. Classification (GTDB taxonomy): domain Bacteria; phylum Bacillota; class Clostridia; order TANB77; family CAG-508; genus CAG-452. The sequence goes on from CAYZMV010000074.1 coordinate 202, forward strand.
TATTTCTTCTCCAAATTCTCTTGCTATATCCTCGTGTGTAATTTGTGTATCTTCCACGACATCGTGTAAAAGCGCTGAGGCGATTGTACTATCATCCAGTTTCAAGTCTGTTAAAATATATGCTACTGCTAATGGATGAATTATATAATCTTCACCTGACATCCTTTTTTGTCCTTTATGATTTTCCTTTGCATATTCATACGCCTTTCTTATCAGCTTTTCATCAGATTTTGGATTATTTACTTTCATTTTTTTGATAATACTATCTATAGTAATTTCTTCTTTATTTTGCATCTTTTGCGTCCTTTCCTTTTTAAATTGATTTCATTATGTCTTTTATATTTATTTGAACTATTTCTTGATTTCCAAAATTGTTTATTTCTAGCGTACCTGCCACATCTATTTTATCACCTATTGTATACTCTTCTGATAAATATCCTAAATTAAATCCTATTGCATTTATTAAAAGATTATCGTCTTTTAATGTAAGTTTCAAATGTTTTCCCTCTGATAAAGCTCGTATTGAATCTATTTTTAAATTTTTATACACAAATATCGGCATTTTGTTTTTTTCACCAAATGGTTCCAATTTTTCAATTTCCTCTACTGTTTCTTTTTTTATGTCTTTTGATGTAATTATTCCATCTATTTTGATTACTGGAACAATATTTTTAATATCTTCAGAAACAGCAATTTCCTCAAATTTTTTCTTAAACTGATTGTACTTATCTTTTTTTAACGAAACACCAACTGCCATTTCGTGTCCGCCATATTTTTCTAAATATTCACTTGAATTTACTAATGCTTCATATAAATCAAATCCCGGAATGCTTCTTCCAGAGCCTTTCCCCTCGTTTCCTTCAAAGCATATTAATATTGTTGGTTTGAAAAATTTTTCTGCTATTTTTGATGCTACTATTCCAATTACCCCGTGATGCCAATTATCGCCACACAACACAATACTGTTTAACTTATTTACATCTTCTTTTTCTAATTTTGAAATTGCCTGCTCAAAAATTTCCTTTTCTTTAGTTTGTCTTTCCATATTGTATTTATTTAATTTAGCTGTAATCTCTCTTGCTTCTTCTATATTGTTTGTTAAAAATAATCTTAATGCATCATTTTGAAATCCCATTCTTCCACACGCATTAATTCTAGGTGCAACTCCAAATGATATTGTATTAGAATCTATTTTTTTATACCCTGAATCCATTATAAGTGTTTTAAGTCCTATGTTTTTAGTTTGTGAAACTAACTTTAAACCAAGTTTTGCAATTACTCTATTTTCATCAACAAGAGGAACTATATCTGATATTGTTCCAACACATACAATATCTAAGTATTTTAAATAGTCTTTATCATCTAAACCTAATTTAATTGATATAGCTTGTATTAATTTAAAAACTACTCCGACAACCTGCAAGTTCTCTAAATGGATATGTATTATCCTTTCTTTTTGCATCAATTACTGCAAAGGCTTTTGGAAGTTCTTCTGATTGTTCGTGATGATCCGTTATAATTGTATCTATTCCAAGGCTGTTACATAGTTCTATTTCTTCTATTCCTGATATACCACAATCAACTGTTATCATTAAAGTATATTTTTCTTTAATAATATCTTCTATTGCTTCTTTATTTAGTCCATAACCCTCTTCTAATCTGTTTGGAATATAGTAACCTACCTCTAAACCTCTTTCTGCTAAAAATTGTTTTAAAACTGTTGTACTGGCAATTCCATCAACATCATAATCTCCATATATAACTACTTTTTCGTTGTTTTTAATTGCTCTAATTATTCTATTAACCGCAATTTCCATATCTGGCATTAAAAAAGGATTATAAAAATCTTTTCTTGTAGGATTTAAAAATACTTTTATTTGCTCATCTTTTACTATTTCTCTATTTACTAAAACTGTTGCAAGTAAAGTCGATATGTTAAATTTATTTGATATTTCTTCTATTTTTTCATTATTTGGCTCATAATATTCCCATTTTTTTTTCATAAATTCACCTTAAAATAAACATTTTGTAATATTATATATCTTTTTAATATATTTTAAAAGGGGTTTTAGGGATTTTTTGGAAAAGAAAATTGAGGATAGGTCTTTTTATAACCTATCCCCAATTCTTATTTCGTTTCAATTTCTATAGCTCCCTCTTCTTGCAGAGTATTCATATTAGTTGCTTTTATTAATCCCCTTGATACTGTGTATAATGAATCATTTATATATAATATTCTTTCCACTGCTTTTGTATAATCGTAGTCTTTGTATCCATCCTTAATTTCTATATGTGCAATAGTTCCTTTTAAATTAAATCCTTCATTTAAATCTAATCCATACACTATTGCACCTTGAAGTTTTAATTTTGTTCTGTAATTTCCTCCTTCTTCAGATATAGAAATTGGAAATGCTATTATATTTTTATCTTTTGAGAATAATAATGCTTTATGATTATTCAATATTTCAGAATATGTTCCTTTTTCTCCAATATCCACTGAATAAAGTTCTTTTGGATCATTTGGATTAGTTACATCAAATAATGCCATTTTCATTCCGTCTGTAACGACTGAGCCATACTGATTTGTTATAGTATTTTCTCCGAAACCAATTATATGGTTTTCGTCATAAGGATGTAAATATTTACTATAACCCGGTATTTTTAATTCTCCGAGCACAGTAGGATTGTTTGGATTTGATAAATCAATTACAAATAATGGGTCTGTTTCTACAAATGTTACTATATAAGCCCTATTACATATAAATCTTACTGAATATATTTTTTCTCCTTTTGCTAAATTTTCTATTTCTCCAACTGTTTCTAAATTTTCATTTAAAATATATAAGTTATTCGTATTAGTTGCAGAATTCCAATTTTCTGAATCTGTAGTAGCTATTCTAAAATATCCATCTTTTTCATCCATTGAAAATTGATTTAATACTCTGCCCGGCACACTGCCACCTTTTTCATATATTGCTTTTGAATTATCTAGTTTAAATTTATATATATAGGTATTTATATCATAATTGTTATAAAATCCATTTGTTCTTTCGTCCTTATATTCATATTTTATTCTAGTGATATACAAATTATTTTGTGATGAATATATTTGGTTACCAGCACCTAAATATGTTTCTATATTTGCCTGTTCGTTATTATTGATATTGAATCCTGCAATGCTTAAAAATGTAGTATCTTCGCTTTCTGGGAAATAATAAATGTCATTATACTCTATACTTTTTTCTTCTTTTTGTATAGCAGTATCAATATATCTAGGTTTAAACATTTCTTCATCTAAATTTTCTAGTTCGTCTTTAAATAAATACAGAGATATATTTTGATTAGCTATAAAATATATATTGTCCCCTATCATTCTTGAAGATAAATATGTGCCTTCTATTTCAATTTCTCTTTCTAATTTAGGGTTATTTTTGTTATCTACATTATATTCTCTTGCAATAGTGCGTGTTTTATTGTCTAATGAATACATTTCATCTGCTACTATTAAGTCTCTGTAAGAATTTGATTTTTGTCCTATGACAATTAATTTATTATTATTTATATATAACTCTATTGGATTGAACTTATCTTCCTCGCTATATATAATTTGAGAAGCCAATTTTAAATCAGAACTATTTTCAGTATTTATTATCACTATTTTACCAGAACTTATATAATATATATAATTACCATCTGTTTTTACTATATCAGCTTCGTCAACGCCTTCTACTTGAACATTTGTGGTTGAATAATCTAAATAAGCTTCTTCTTTAAAAGTTGATTCGGTCGAAGTAGTTGCTGACTCTTCTAAAGCTAGACTATCATTAGTTTCATAGTATGAACTTTCTTTATCTTTCATAATATTATATAAATTTTCAAAATTTTCAAGCTTAGGCAAACCATTATTTTCTTCAACTATTTCAATAGGAGTAACTTCTTCTTTATTATTAATTATGGGTATTGCGATTGATATTACCATTACAAAAGCAACTATTGATGTTGCTAATATAGAATATATTTTTTTATTTTTTCTATCTTTAGTAACATTTTCCAAAGTGCTTTGTTTTAATTTTTCATCTACTTTTATTTCATTAATAGCATCAATATATTCTTTCTTTTTCATTCTTCAATTCCTCCTTCAATTTTTTGTTTTAACTTTTCTCTTGCTCGTGAAAGTCTAGATTTTACTGTGTTTTCATTTATTTTTAATATTTTACTTATTTCATTTATTTTATAATTTTCATAGTAATATAAATATATAATTGTTCTATATTTTAAAGGCAATTCTTGTACTGCATAATATATATCATGTCTTTCTTTTGTTTCAAAGGTAATATCTTCTTTTATTTGTGTTGTATTTTTTAAAAATTTTGAATTTAATAAATTTTTACTACAATTAATTGTAACCCTAATAAGCCAAGCTTTTTCGTGTTCCTCATTTTCAAAATTAGGTAATTTTTTATATAATCTTAAAAATACTTCTTGATAAACATCTTCACTATTTTCTTTTGATTTTGTTCTTGTCAAAGCTAATCTGTATACTATATTTGAATATTTTTCTATCATTTTTTCTATATATTTATTTTTATCTACATATTCCATTGATATCACCTTTTATAAATAATACCATAAAATTTTCACAAAAGTTGCAATTTTTATAAAAAAAATCTTGCTATTTTAAGCAAGTCTTGGCGGAGTGGGTGGGATTCGAACCCACGTGCCACTTTAAATGGCTAACTGTTTTCGAGACAGCTTCGTTATGACCACTTCGATACCACTCCATTGTATATAAGTATAGCATAAATTATTCGATAATGTAAATCATTTCTATATTATCCCAAAATATAGTTGTATCAATGATTTTAGCGTTTTTATTTCTCCTAAATTATGCCACTTTTTACTATTTTTTCTATTTACTTGGATCAGTTTTGGACAAGTAAATTTTCAATACAATAACTTTTTCTAAATAATTGTAACATTTTCTATAATATTTGTATTGCATTAATTTTAATACAGAGACTAATCAACGAACAACTAGTCTCTTTTGAGTAAACATTTTTATAATTGGTTCATTTTATACTTTGTATAAAATTGAAATGGACTTAAAATTTCTATTTCATATTCTTCTAATAATTTTTCTTTTATACTATTAATATGCATATCTTGTGTTATCAAATATTTTACATTACCATCAATACAACAATCTATAAATTTATTGTCTGATTTATCTTCTATACAATAATTTGTATTTATAACATGATCTATTTCTTCCACCTGCCATAAGCATTGAGATAATGTAGCCATTAAAGGGAATATATTAAATTTATCTTTATCACCTAATCTCTTAAAAGCTTCTAATAAAATATTACCAAAAGTAACAAGCAATTCATTTTGCATTTCCTTATTCATAACAAAAGACACTTTATTAAGGCTTTTCATATTAAAAATAGCCTTACAAAAAGTATCTTTCTTAAATATTCCATTTATGAATACATTAGTATCTACAACAATTCTCATATTATATATTACCAGCTTTAACCTTTGCTACTATATTATCAATATCAGAATTTGTCATCCCAGATTTTTCTATTAGAGAAGAACAAGTATCGCATAATTCATTCCAATCATTATTGCTAGAATTTTCTATTTCATCAATTAAAATTTCTTCTACTGAAATTTTTTGATTTATTTTATTAGCCATATATTTTCTCCTCCTATTATTATATTTTTTGAAACCTTCAATTATCATATTATCACCTATATGATATATTATTATCAAAAACTAATAATATGATACTACATTTTTATTATTGAATAAGGAATGCACAGGGAAACCCTTGCTCTTTTTATTTAATTTATTATATTTATTATCTCTAGTCAACAGAAATAATAATATTGTAATAAAATTGTAATATTATTGTAACATTTCTTTTCAAGCTTGTCAATATTGAATTTTATTGCAATATAGCCAAATAAGTGCTATTTTTTATCATCAAATACTCCTTTACAAACTTCTTCTATTTCTTTATACAATTTAGAATTTTTATCTAATTTTTGATCAGGATTCCAAAATGGGGCTTCTAAACTACTTCTTTTTTCTTCTTTTGTCATTTCTTCATTTAAATTTCTAT
>CAYZMV010000075.1:0-6137 GCA_964479635.1 uncultured Clostridium sp.
AAAGAGATTATAAATTAACTCGTTATGCTTGTTATTTAATAGCACAGAATGGAGATAGTAGAAAAAAGATTATTGCTCTTGCACAAACATATTTTGCAGTTCAAACAAGAAAACAAGAAATTACAGAAAAAGAATATAGTATGCTAACAGAAGATGAAAAAAGATTTTATCAAAGAAATTTAACAAAAAAAGGTAACTATTCACTTAATCAAGCTGCTAAAAATGCAGGAGTTAAGAATTTTGATAAGTTTCATAATGCTGGTTATAAAGGTTTATATAATGGAGAAACAGCTGATGATATTGCAAAAAGAAAAGGATTAAGATATAGAGAAGATATTTTAGACAATATGGGAAGTGAAGAACTTGCAGCTAATTTATTTCGTATTACACAAACAGAATCAAGATTAAAAAGAGATAAAGTTGATACCGAAAAGAAAGCATGTGATACTCATAATAAAATTGGAAAGATAGTTAGAAGAGCAATTAAACAAGCAGGACGGAACTATGCCAGAAGATTTGCCAACACCTAAAAAGAGTTTAAAGCAATTAGAAAAAGAAAATAAGAAATCTTTGAGAAAGGAGTAAAATCTTATTCTTTTGTCATACTTGTCCCTTAAGTTTAATATAATTTAATAAAATATATTTTATACGAGGGGAATATATGAAAAACAGATTTAATAGAGGACAAATAACAAATTTAAGTAATTTAAAAATAGGACAAAGGGCAAAAGTTATAGGAATTAAATTAGACAAGCCAGAGGTAAGAAGACATTTATTAGATATGGGAATAACAAAAGGGACGGAAATATTAATAAAAAAAATTGCACCAATGGGAGATCCAATAGATATTGAACTTAGGGGATATGAACTGTGTATTCGAAAAGAAGAAATGAAGAATATAGAGGTAGAGATTATTTAATTTGAGTAAAAAGGGACAGACTCTATTTGGATCAAAAGGGGAGGAAGGTTATGAACATAGCATTGGTGGGAAATCAAAACTCTGGTAAGACAACACTTTTTAATTTACTTACAGGAACAAATCAAAAGATTGGAAATTGGCCGGGTGTAACAATAGAAAGGAAAATAGGTAAAATAAAAGACATTGGGGACGATTTAGTTGATTTGCCAGGAATTTATTCTTTAAGTCCATACACAGTTGAAGAAGAAGTATCCCGCAAATTTGTGTTAGAGGAAAAACCTGATATAATAATTAATATTGTAGACAGTACATCATTAGAAAGAAGTTTATATCTTACTACGCAATTAATGGAATTAAATACAAAGGTTATAATTGCACTTAATATGGCAGATAGATTAGAGGCAAAAGGAATACATATAGATGCTGAAAAATTATCAAAAGAAATAGGGACAGATGTTGTAGTGATATCTGCATTAAAAGGAATTGGTATAGACGAATTAAAAAGTGTAATAAGAAAAAATAGAGCAAGACAAGTTGTAAGTAAAGAAATATTTAAATCAGATATAGAAACTGAAATTTTACAAACAGAACATCAATTTAATGTAAATAGATTTATAGCTATAAAAATTTTAGAAAATGATAAAATGTACCAAAATTACCAAATAGCACAAGTAAAAAATAGCAGACAAAAATTAGAAGAAATATATAAAATGGATATAGAAGAAATAATTGCAAATGCAAGATATGACTATATTGATAATATAAAAAATAAAGTAATAACTAAAAAGAAAATAAAAGGCAACATAACAGATAAACTAGATAAAATATTTTTGAATAAGTTTATTGCCTTTCCTATATTTATGGTTATTATGTTTTTAGTGTATTATTTATCAGTAGGTGTAGTTGGAAGATTCACAGCAGATTGGGTAACGGAAGCTATAGATAATTTTGGAGAAATGGTTAGAAATTTTTTGGTAAATTTAGGAGCATCAAATTGGTCTGTAAGTTTAGTAGTAGATGGAATAATAGCAGGTACAGGATCAGTACTTGAATTTGTACCACAATTAATTATTTTGTTTTTGTGTATTTCAATATTAGAAACCAGTGGATATATGTCTAGAATTACATTTCTACTAGACAAATTGTTTAAGAAATTTGGATTAAGCGGAGAGACATTGGTTCCATTTATAGTTGGACTTCGGATGCTCAGTTCCCGGAATAATGTCAACAAGAATAATAAAAGATAATAAAGAAAGAGATTTATCTATAGTGCTTACACCATTTATTCCTTGTAGTGCAAAATTACCGATTATAGCGTTATTTTCTGGCTATTTTTTTGCTGATAAAGCAGGTATTATTTCTGCATCATTATATTTTTTGGCCATTGCAATAATTTTGATATCTGCAATAGTAATAAAAAAATTATTTATGAAAGATAGTGGTACAGCTTTTATTTCAGAACTTCCAGAATATAAATTACCAAGCATAAAATATGTAGTAAGAGATGTTACAGATAAAGTAAAAGAATTTATAAAAAGAGCTGGAACAATTATATTACTTTGCTCTGTTGTAATTTGGTTTTTACTATCATTTTCTTGGAAATTAGAATATGGAGTAGCAATAGAAAATAGTATCTTAGCAGAAATAGGTAATAAAATTTCTTGGATATTTTATCCTATACTTGGAACGTTTAGTTGGGAAGCAACGGTATCAGCTATTCAAGGATTAGTTGCAAAAGAACAGGTAATATCGTCAATGAGCATAATTGCAGGTTTGAGTGAGGGTATAGAAGAAGGCTCAATGATATTCAAATCATCGGCATTTAGTTTTTTTACTCCAGTTAGTGCATATGCTTTTATGGTATTTAATTTGTTTAGTGCACCGTGTTTTGGGGCAATAGGAGCAATGAGAAGAGAACTAGGGAGTACTAAAAAAATGTTTAAGGCAATAATATTTCAAACGACACTAGCGTGGATATTGGCAAGTTTAGTATTTAATATAGGAACATTCATAGGTAATCTATAATAAAATTAAGCAGAGGAGGAGAGAGTTTGAAATTTATAGATTTTGTTATTTTAATAAGTGTATTAAGTGTACTGGGACTGATAATATATTTTAATTTCATAAAAAAGGATAAAGATGTATGTTCAAAATGTATATATAAAAATAGGATTTAAGGGACAGTCCCTTAAATCTTATTTTTTTCATAATATATTTCAAGAGGTGAATTTATATGACGTATGAAGAGGTAGTAGAAATACTTCGGTTCAAAGAAAAACATTCCATATCCCAAACTTATGAACATAAGGCAAAATCAAAAATATGCAAATTTGTTATATGATAGTTTTGGTGGAAGTGAAGGAGAATTAACTGAGGTTATACAATATATTTATGAACATATAGAATTAAAGAGGTATGAAAGCCTTAGCAAAATTTTACTTAAGATTGCGGTTGAAGAAATGTATCATTTAGAGTTGATTGGAGGATTAATCAGAAAATTAGGTAGTGAGGCCTATTTCGTAAATCAAAATAAATGTATGTGGAGTGCGGAAAATATAAAGTATCATTTTAATAATGTATATGATATGCTTACATTTAATATTGAATCAGAAAAAAGAAGTATAGAGAACTATAAAAAATCAATTAAATATACACAAAATAAAAGCATAAAAGATTTATTAGAAAGAATAATTTTAGATGAACAAACTCATCTTGAAATATTTAACAGATTAAAATAGCTTATTTCCTGATTCAATATTTTTTATACTTTTAATTAAATCCAAGTTCCGTATTTCTTTATATATATTTTCTTCGCAAATATAGCAACTACACAATATAAGGCAGTAACTCCAAGAATAACACTTAAATAGTTTAAAGTTATAGGAACAAGACCAATAGCTTTTCCAAGAAAAGTATAAGGTACTAATATTCCAATAATACTTAACAAAATAGAAGAAAAATATACCTTTTTATTTGCATTACTTTGTATAAATGGCATTTTAGCAGTTCTGATAATATGCATACCTACAAGGTTTGAAACAATACTATAGCTAAACCATATTGTTTGAATTGCTGGTGCCTCTCTAACTCCAAATATAAACCAAAGTGAAGCAAATACCAACATATCAAAAGCAGAACTTAAAGGTCCCATAAATAGCATAAAATGTTTTAAGTCTTTAATATCAAGTTTCTTTGGCTCACTTAAATATTCATTGTCCACATTATCAAATGGCAGAGTCATTTGCCCAAAGTCATAAAGCAAACTTTCTACTAATAACTGAATAGGTGTTTCTGGTAAAAATGGAAGTAATACACTTGCTATAATTACAGATACAACTTCTCCGAAGTTAAAACTTACGGCCATTTTAATATATTTCATAAGATTTGCAAAAGTACGTCTTCCGTTCAGTTACACCATCTAGTAATACATTTAAATCTTTTTCCAAAAGGATTATATCAGCAGTTTCTTTTGCAATATCGACTGCGGTATCTACAGATACACCAACATCAGAATTTGTAAGAGATGGAGCATCATTTATACCGTCTCCCATATAACCAACAATGTTTCCTGATTCTTTAAGTAATCTTACAATTCTTGCTTTTTGAATAGGAGATAATTTGGCAAATACATTTGATTTTTTTAATATACGAATAACTCCTACATCAGATAATTTATCAATTTGTGAACCCGTAATAATTTTATTAGTATTTATATTTACCTTTTTACAAATGCTCTTTGTAACTGCAACATTATCACCGGTTAATACAATTACCCTAATACCGCTATTATTTAATTTTTCGATTGCAAGTTTTGCACTTTCTTTTGGTGGATCGAGGAAACCAACAAAACCAACTAAAGACATTTGTGATTCATCTGTAACAGTGAATGTTTCAATATCATTTATGTTTTTCTTTTGACATACGGCAACAACTCGTAAACCATCCTCGTTTAATTTGTTTGTGATATTTCTAATATTTTCTTTTATTTCTTTAGTAATTGGAATAAGTTCGTGATTATAATCGATTGTAGTACAAATACTTAATATTTCTTCAACAGCACCTTTAGTAATTAAAAGTTTATCTCCATTGTTTTCAACTATAACAGACAATCTTCTTCTACTAAAATCAAAAGGAATTTCATCTACTTTTTTGTACTCATCTACTAAATTTCCCAAATTATTTTTTAAGGCTCTATTTATAACTGCTTCATCAATACTTCCCTTTAAACCTGTTTGAAAATATGAATTTAAAAAAGTGTGTTTTAATACTCTAATATCTTCGTTTCCATATACATCTAAATATTTTTCTAATACTATTTTATCTTCTGTAAGAGTTCCAGTTTTATCTGTACACAAAATATTCATAGCGCCAAAGTTTTCAATAGAATCCAGCTTTTTAACTATAGTTTTTTTCTTCGACATTCTCACGGCACCTTGAGATAGACAAGATGATAATATTACAGGAAGTAAAAGTGGAGTAATAGTAATTGCAATAGCTACTGCAAATGTAAATGCAAGTATCGTATCATGTTTCCAAGCATTTAAAATGAAGATTATAGGAATTAAAACAATCATAAAACGTATTAATAATTTACTAATACTTTCAATTCCTTTTTGAAAACTGGTTTTAGGTTTGCCTTGTGTTAAAGTGTGAGCTACTTTACCAAAATAAGTATTATCACCAGTTTTTATAACTACAGCTTTTGCAGAACCACTTATAACATTAGTACCCATAAAGCATATAGTATCTAAATCTGTTATACTTTCTATATCATCTATTGATTTAATTTCGGTGTTTGTAAGTTTTCTTACAGCATCTGATTCACCAGTAATTGAAGATTGTCCAACATATAAATCTTTAGATTCAATTAAACGAATATCAGCTGGAATCATATCACCTGCAGAAAGAATTACAGTATCACCTAAAGTTACTTCTTTTATTGGAATTTTAAATTTTTTACCATTTCTTATAACAGTTGCAGTTGTTTCAACAAGTTGTTTCAACTTTTCAGCTGCATTATTTGAACGAAATTCCGCTATAAATTCAAGAAGAGTACTTACAATTATTAAAATAGCAATTACAATTATATTTGCTGGACTAGGATGTTCTGGGAGGATTATGTCTGTATAAATTAGTATAAAGCTAATACCTATTAAAATTATATTAAAAGGAATTAAAATAATTTAAAAAAATTAATTATACCATTTTTTTGGATTAT
>CAYZMV010000076.1:0-6074 GCA_964479635.1 uncultured Clostridium sp.
AAAATTCCTAATGTATTTTTGTTTATCTTGCATAAATTCCTCCCGATTATACGGTTCTAACAGTCCCTAGAACCTCATTCACAATATTTTTTGTATTTCTCTTTTAAGATTTCTTTTTTTAATACTGCATCTATCCCTTTGTTACTTATTTCTGTTAAAACATCTTCAAAAAAAGCTCTCATTTTAGGATGAAAAACATCTTTATTTTTTTTATTTTGCCAATACCATAATGGATATTCCTTTTTAAAATCTTTTCCTTTATATACCATTCCTGCAGCTAAATTATCACATAACATTTCTACTGTATATTTATATGGTATAACTGGTGCTTTTACAGGTGCATTAAAATCATACCAATATTCCTCGTGGTGTTTGTTTCTACCTTTATGATGAAGCCACGCTAAAGAATATTCTCTATCTTCTCTTGCAACTTGTATTGGACTTTTGTAGCCAACATAATATTTTGCACTTTCAAAAAACTCTGTAGGGCTATATTTTGATAAATCATGCACAAGTCCTCTCCATATTAGTCCTACTTTTGCACAGAGTTTAAATACTATCCATCTGTGCTTTGTTATTAATTTAAAATGTAACCAAATTTTCTTAAGCATACTTTCTCCTAACTGTTATATAAATTGTCATCTATATTTTATTGGAAATATGTGGTAATTTATTATGCAAAATTATATAATACTTTCTGTTGATAAATATTTCAATATAAAAGTATAGCATAATTGTTAATTTTTGTATATATTTTAGATTACATTTTTTAAATTTTGTCTTTTATGAAATATTCGTTGGATTTCAACATTTTGATTATTTACTGAATATAAAATCAAATAATTTTTGAAATAAATATATCTAATTTCTGTTTGATTATATCTTTTCCCCATCAAAGGAAATATCTGAAGATTTGAAATTGTTTTTGGTATTTTTTCTCTAAATTGTTTGGCAACAATTGGATTTACTAAATCATAATAAATATAGTTATATATATCATTTAAATTTATGATTGATCTTTCAGAGTATTTGACTCTATACATCTTTTACTCTCTTCTATCATTTTATCTAGTAATTCCATTGCTTCCTCCTGTGTATAATAAATACCTTCATCTACTGCCTCTTGTACTTTTTCTAATATAAGCTTTGTAGTTTCTTCATCAAACTCTCCGTTTGGACCAACTTCAACTTCTATAATATCATCCTTAAAATTATGGCTTTTTATATCTTTTATTTCCATTTTTTACCTCCTTCTGTTTGTATTTTATCAAAATTATGTTCGTATGTCAATAGTCTTTTTGAAAAAAATTAATATTTTAATATTAAAGTAACAAGCCCTAAAACTGCATAAATTAAAACTCTCATTAATCCACTCGTTAATAAATTATCAACTGTAAATGGAATACCTACTTTGTTTATTTTATCATATTCTGCAAGCAATGTTTCCTTTTCTTTTTCTGTGCATAAATTTTTCTTTTCCATATATTCTTTTGCCAAAAATTTTGCTCTTGTCATTGCATCTATTTCTAAAAAACTTCTAACAGCAAATTGAATTAAAGTAAATAACATTAATATTGCTATTTGTAAAATTTGATTATTCACTACTTTAAATATTGTAAGTATGCTAATTACAAAGAAATAAATTATATTTATATTAGAAAATATAAAATTAAATAAAAGAAGCGTTCTATCTTGGCACGAATGTAAACACTCGTGTGAAATTGTTTGAATCCTTGCATAATTATTTTTCATATCTGCTATTGATATTTTATTCGTTATTGCTATGTACAAACTAGTACTCGTGTCTTTTGCTTCTTCTATTTTTACTTCTTCATTTCCAAGCATTTTAAGCATTTCTTTTGCAATTTCTATGTTTTCTGGAAATTTATCAGTTATTTTTTCTAATTTTTTATTTTGACTCATAGATTTTGCTTTTTTAAAATTTATTTTGAATATAAATTTAAATAAAATTATTGTTAAAACTAAAAGAATTATACAAACTATTTCTTCCATACCGCTACCTCTTTTGCTAAATATTTCAATATAAAAAGTATAGCATAATTGTCAATTTTTGTATATATTTTTTTAGATTACATTTTTGAAAAAAGAGGGCTATTAAAATAGCCCCCTTTATTATATTCAATTTATTTGATTTTATAATAAATCTTTTACTGATTCACTTATTATTTTATTTACATCTGCAAGCATTACATTGAATCTTACTTCTATATCAAAATACTCTTTAATTTTTGGCTCTTTCATAAGTATTTCATACATTTCTTGCAATTTCTTCATTTTTTCTGAATCTTCATCTTTACCTTGAAATGACATAACTTGAACATCATATCTTATCTTTTCAAATTCCTCTATCTTTTTCTTCATTTCAGGAATAGCTTCTATTTTTTCTTTTGCTTCCTTATATTCTTTATACTCTTTACTTTCTTGTAGAGCTTTTGCTAAATTATTAGCCTCATCATATACGTACATTTTCTGTTTCCTCCTCTATGCATAAGCTTGGCGTTTTTTATTAAATGGGATTAAATTTGTAATTTCTGTTTCTACATTTCTTATTTTCTTTGATTTTCTTGTTTTTTCTTGAGCAATTTGATTTGCTTGACGTTCTGCCATTGTTTGACATATTGCTTTTTGATAAACGAAATGTGTATCTTGAGCTATTTTTGCCCAATTATATTCATTTTTTGCTTTTGCTTTAGCCTTTTTTGAAATATTATCACATAACTGGTGATCAAATAAAAGCGTTAAAATGGAATCTGCAAGTGAATTAGGATTACCCGCATAAGATTTCATTCCATCAACACCGTGTTCTATGATTTCGTTTAGTCCGCCTACATCTGATACTACTGTTGGAACTCCTGCAAGCATAGCTTCTAAAGCTACTATGCCAAAAGGTTCATAAGTACTTGGAAATACTGAAATATCCGCACATTTATACATTTTTGCAACTTGTTTTGCATTTAAGTATCCTGTAAAATATACTTTTTGACTTAATCCCATCGCATCTACCTGTGCTTTTAATTCGTCTTGCATTCCACCTTTTCCTGCTATTACAAGTTTTACATCATAATAGTTATCTAATATTTTAGGCATTGCTGATATTAAATGTTGAACTCCTTTTTCATATACTAGTCTGCCCATAAATAGTATTATTTTTTCATTATCAGATGCATACTGTCTTCTAAAATCATAATCTCTTTCTATTCCTGTGTATGTAGTAGTATTTATTCCGTTTGGTATAACATTTATTTTTTCATAAGGAAGTCCAAATAATCTTTGCAAATCATTTTTCATAAATTTACTATTAACTATTACTTCCAATGATTCATAAGTAAGCATCCATTCTGTATCATTTATATATCTTTGCACTTCATCATGTATTCCACCATTACGACCTGCTTCGGTAGCGTGTATTGTACTAACAAGTGGTATATTGTATGAATTTTTTAACGTTTTTGCTGCATACGCTACAAGCCAATCATGTGCATGAATGACATCAAATTTTTCTCCACTTGCTATTAATTCATTTGCTTTTGCTATCATATTAAAATTAAGTTGCATTATCCAGTCTATAAAGTTATTTGGGTTTATCATATAGTTATCTACTCTATACACATTAACCCCTTTATCATTTTCATAATATGATAGGTTTCCCTCTCTATATGTAATTACATACACATCGTGCCCATCTTTTATTAACCTCTTTGATAAATCGTGTACAACTCTTGCTATTCCCCCAACTATTCTTGGTGGATATTCCCATGTAAGCATAAGTATTTTCATAAGGTTTACTTCCCCCCTTATTCTTCATTCGTTTAATAATAAATCAACTATATTGTACAAGAAATATTGATAAAAGTAAACATATATTTACAATATTTTAGAAAAAATTTATTTTGGATTTTCATAAACAGTTGCCCTACTATAAATTTTTTTGACACATTTCAGAAATAGAACATTCATTGCATTTAGGATTTCTTGCAGTGCAAATACTTCTGCCATGATAGATTAATATGTGATTTACATCTTTGTAATATTTTTTTGGGATTTGCTTTAGTAAATCTTCCTCAATTTTTTCTGGTTCAGATTGTTTAGAAAATCCAATTCTTTTTGAGATTCTTTTTACGTGCGTATCTACTGCAATTCCTTGTGATTGTTAAAAGCTTCAAGCATAATAACATTGGCACTTTTTCTACCAATACCGGTAATAGTAATTAATTCATCCATAGTTTTAGGAACTTTCCCATCAAAATTATTTAAAAGCTTTTGGCTAGCCAGTTTCATATTTTTAGCCTTATTTTTGTAAAATCCGCATTGATAAATAAGCTTTTCTAATTCTTCTATAGGTGCATTTGCCATTTTTTCAGGAGTATTGTATTTAGCAAAAAGTGCTGGTGTAGTTAAATTAACTCTTTCATCTGTACACTGAGCAGAAAGCATTACTGCAATCATTATTTCAAATGGAGTTTTAAAATCTAAACTACATTTAGCATCTGGATTAGCTTTTATTAATTTTTCTATAATTGTTATTGCCACAGCTTTTTTCATATTTAATAAATCCTCCTTAAAATATGGTTTATCATAATTATTATACTACTTTTTTATATCATTTTTTTATTTTAAAGTCAAAAAATGCCAGTATTTTTGCATTTTTATAAAAAATTTTTATTTTATCTCTTTTTTGTATTGAATTTATTTATTTTTTGATATACTATATATACGAGTATTGTAACTTTTACTAAGGAGGAAATTTAAATGGCAAAAACTACAAAAGAATCAGATAGCAAAAAAGCAAAAAATTTAAATTCAAAAACTATATCAACATCTAAAAAGACTACAACAAAAAAGAGTTCTAAAGTAGTTAATAAAAAAACTACGTCTAATACTAAAAAAGTTTCTAAGAGTACTGTCTCAAAGAAAAGCGTTTCTAAGAAAAAATCTTCTAGTAAAAAACAAGCTCCATTAGATATTTTAGAATATTATGATTTACCATATACATATAATCAAACTGTTGTTAAAATTCTTGCACAGACCCCAAAAACCCTTTTTGTTTATTGGGAAATTTCAGATGATGACAGAAAAAATTATATAAAACAATATGGAAGTGATTTTTTTGAAAAAACAAAGCCGGTACTAATAATTCACAATTTGACTATGAATTATACATTTGAAATTGAAATAAATGATTTTGCAAATTGTTGGTATTTTAATGTCAATGACGAAAAATGTGAATATTCTGTTGAACTTGGTAGAAGGTTAAAAGATTATACTAATTATGTTGAAATACCTAATAATTACTTATATGTAACTTCCTCAAATAAAATAGAATCTCCAAACGGTCATATTCTATTTGAAAAAAGCCAAAATGTTATATTTTTTAGGAATGTTAAAACAAATAAGACCTTTTCAAAAAATATTGCAAATTTGGAATTTATAAAATATTTTGGAAAAATATATAATGCATACGATATGTATAAAAAAATATATAAAGAAGATGCAACATTAGATATTAATAATCCTACATCTACTTTTAAGTAAAGGAGTAAATAATGAATACCGAAAAAGGATATGTCAGTTTTATATTACATGCACATTTGCCTTTCATACATCATCCAGAAAGTGAAGATTATTTAGAAGAGCAATGGCTTTTTGAAGCTATTTCTGAAACATATATACCATTGTTATTAAATTTTAAAAAACTAGAAGAAGAGAAGGTTGATTTTAGAATTACTATGTCTATTACTCCTCCTCTTCTTTCAATGCTTGATAATAAATTATTGCAAAGAAGATATATTAAATATTTAAAAAAGCATATAGAACTTTGTAAAAAAGAAGTTATAAGAACTAAAGGCGATAAAAAATTAAACGAACTTTCTCATTATTATTTAGATAGATATTCAAATGATCTTTATGTTTTTAAAGATTTATATAATTGTAATTTGATTGAAGGTTTTAAGTATTTTCAAGATATTGGAGTTCTAGAAATAATTGCTTGTGGTGCTACACACGGATATTTTCCTATTTTATATGTTAATGAAAAAACAATTAAAGCACAAATT
>CAYZMV010000077.1:0-5948 GCA_964479635.1 uncultured Clostridium sp.
TAAAAAAGGTAAAGCAGATGCTGCAAGAGGAAAAATATATACAAAATTGGGAAGAGAATTATTAATAGCAGTAAAAGAAGGTGGTCCTGAACCATCCAGTAATTCAAAGTTAAAAGCTGTTATTGCAAAATGTAAAGCATCAAATATGCCCAACGATACAATTAATAATGCAATAAAAAAAGCTTCATCAAGCAATGAAAATTATGAAGAAATTACATACGAAGGATATGGACCAAATGGAGTAGCGGTAATTGTTAATGTGTCAACAGATAACAAAAATAGAACTGCTGCAGATTTAAGACATATTTTTGATAGAGCTGGAGGAAATTTAGGAACAAATGGTTGTGTGTCATATTTATTCAACAAAAAAGGAGTCATTGTAATAGATAAAACAAAAACCACTTTATCCGAAGATGAACTGATGTTAATAGCATTAGATAATGGAGCGGAGGATTTTACTGCTGAGGAGGAATGTTATGAAATCATAACAGAGCCAACGGATTTTACATCAGTTAGGGAGGCTTTAGAAAAAGAAAATATAGAATTTGAACAAGCAGAAATACAAATGATACCAACTTCATATATTGAGTTAGATGAAAAAGGAAGCGAAAGGATGCAGAAATTAATTGACAACTTAGAGGATTTAGATGATGTAATGGATGTGTATCATAACTGGGATGAATAATAAAAAATAAAACGGATTTGAAAAATTATAAGTCCGTTTTATTTTTTTATTAATTTATTATTAATTTTTTAGTATAATCTAAATTAGCTTTAGAATCGAATTCATAACCTAAAGTATATATATTAGATGCAAGTATATCTTTTTCTAACATTTCTTTTAAAATTTTATTATTATTATCATCCATAAATTTTTTAACAGATGTTATAACAGGATATTTAGATTTTGGATTACTCAATTTTGATAGAAGCGTTTTGCCATATTTACTTACACCTAGTACCCTTATATACGGAGTAGCCTTATATGAATTTTGTATATCCTTTTTTGTTATATCTAAAAGAGAATATAATAAAATTCTTTGTATTCTTGAACGAGTATATCTTTTTGATTTTATTGTATTAATTAAATCTTCTAAATTATTGCAAGATGATGAAGTGGCTTTAATTGAATATTCTAAGCCTTCGGTAACATCTTGAAGTTTAGCAATGTCTTTAATGTTCATTTTTCTTAAAGTATATATTATTTCCCTTTCAAATACTGATATATCAGTAATTATTTTACTATGTTTAAGATTATCTTGAATCAAATTATAAGTTGGAGAAGGTACAAATTGTTTTATGCTTTTATTAGATTTTAGTAAGGATCTAATTGCCAAACCACTTGCAAATTTATTATCTGTTGAAAGACTATTATAACCATCATCAATTCTTTTAATGGTAAAAGGTATAACTTTGCTTTTTAATTTTTTCATTGCTTTTAAATATTCTATGCCGAGTATATTGTTAGGACACGATAGAATGTTTGAATATTTTCTTACATCATTTAAGTAGAGAAGTAAAGCATTTTCTCTAGCACTAGGAAATGATAATCTCTTAGATAATTCGTGATTTAACATAGTTGTAAATTGTTTAGGTTCTTTATATAAAACATCAGCAATATCATTTAATATATTTAAATCTCCGCATTCACTGCCAAATGACAATACAACATCATCAAATGCATCTAAAATTTTTAAAGCACCTTCTGCAAAATTTTCGGCACTTGAAAGGCTGTAAACTACAGGAAGTTCTATAACTAAATCAAAGCCGTATTTAAGTGCAAGTTGTGTTTTAGACCATTTGTCAATTATAGAAGTATCACCACGCTGGCAGAAGTTACCACTCATAATACAAATTGAATAGTCAGGATTTAATATTTTTTTTGATTCTTGTAAATGATATAAATGTCCATTATGAAATGGATTATATTCAGCGATTACTGCTAAAATTTTACTCATTATTTACTCCTAGTTATTGAAAAATAGATTTATTTACTGATATAATATCATAAAAAGTAGAAAATTACAAATTGTTGTTTAGAGATTAGAAGTTAGTAAAGGAGAATGAAAAATGGATAAGGTTACAATATATACAGATGGGGCTTGCTCACGGAAATCCCGGACCAGGACGGATGGGGTGCAATCTTAATGTTTAATGATGTGAAAAAAGAAATAAGTGGGGGAAGTGAAGATACTACTAATAATTTAATGGAAATAACAGCTGTTATAGAAGCCCTAAAACAGCTTAAAAGAATGTGCGAGGTAGAGTTATATAGTGATAGTAGTTATGTTGTAAATGCTTTTAACAATGGTTGGATATACAACTGGATGAAAAATGATTGGCAAACATCTACAAAAGAGCCTGTAAAAAATAAGGAATTATGGCAGGAATTATATGAATTAACTAAAGTACATAAAGTAACATTTATAAAAGTAAAAGGACACAGTGATAACGAGTTTAATAATAGATGTGATAAACTTGCAAGAGAAGAGATAAAAAAATATCGAAATGTTACCAATAAATGACAATATTATTACATTTTTATTACATTATTGTTACATTGTTGAAATATGGGGATGTTTTGTCATATAATTAATATGCAAGAATAAAACTATATTTTGGGAGTAATATATGGAAACATTTGCCGAATATATGTTATCAGAAAAAGATTTTGGAAAAAAAGTAGAGATAATGTCATATCTAAAAAATAAAACAGACATTTTCTTTGATAACTCTATAATCTTTAAAGCTTTTATTGTTAGCATATTCATTGATACTATGGATTTAAAAGTAGATAAAAACGAACTAATAACAGCGATGTTATTATGTCAATGTAAAAAAATAAATAATGCTCAAGATATGGAAAAAATAAAAGCCTATGCGAAAGAAGGTGCAGATTTTATTGCAAAATTTGGATTTTCTAAAGAATTTTGCTTAATATGTGAGCAACATAATAGATATAGCAATAGTTTACCTAGAAAAAAAGAAGCTGATATACTAGAACTTGCTGATCAATTTGGTGGTATGCTTTTAGATAGACCAGAAAGAATAGCGTTTCCTATTGAAGAAGCCTTGATATTGTTAGAAAGTAGAAATTTAAAGAATTGTAATAATTACTACTTAAATGATTTTAAAAAATTTGTAAATATAGCAAAGGAGGTAAATATTGTATGATAGATTTTTATAGAAAAAGCATTCTTTCACAGTTAGGTAAAGATGCCGGAAATCAAAGTATGACAGATTATCTTGGAAATATAACTGAAAATTATGAAAAATATTTAGATAGGATAAAAGAACAAAAAAATAAACCTCCAATAAATAAGGGTGAAGATACAGGATTATATTTATAATAAAAATAGGTTGCAAATTTATGCAACCTAAAAATTTGTATAAAGGATGGAATAATATATGTATGAAGTTTTTGCAGATTTACACGTTCATATAGGGAGAAGTGAAAATAACAAACCAATAAAAATAACAGCTGCACGAAGTCTAAATTTTGCAAATATTGCAAAAGAGTGTAGAGACAGAAAAGGAATTGATATTGTTGGTATAATAGACTGTGCATCGCCGTATGTTATAGAAGATATAGAAGAATTTTTAAAAACAGGTGATGCCTATGAGATAAAAGACGGCGGAATTATTTACAAAGATAAAGTTTGTATAATACTTGGGAGTGAAATTGAAACATCTGAGGAGGGATTAAATGGACATTTAGGTAGTGCTCACAGTATTTGTTTTTTTCCATATTTAGATGATATAAAAGGCTTTTCTGAGGAAATGAGTACACATATAAAAAATATAACATTAAGTTCACAAAGGGCGGATATTTCAGCTTATGATTTGATTGATATAGTAGAAAAATATAATGGTATATTAATACCAGCTCATTGTTTTACACCACATAAAAGTTTTTATGGAAATTGTACAGATAAATTAGAAAAAATTTTTAAAGAAAAATATAATCGAGTATTTGCCATAGAATTAGGTTTAAGTGCTGATACTTTTTTAGCAGATAAAATATCAGAACTTGAGCAAAAAACGTTTATAACCAATTCTGATGCACATTCATTACCTAAAATAGCAAGAGAATACAATAAACTATTGGTAGAGGATATAAGTTTTAAAGAATTGGTAAAAGCGTTAAAAAATGAAGACGGAAGAAAAATACTTGCAAATTATGGGATGGATCCAAAACTTGGTAAATATCACCGAACATATTGTGAAGTTTGCAAAAAAAATATAGATGGAGAAGCACCAGTAACATTGTGTGATACCTGTGATAGCAAAAATATTACCATAGGAGTATATGATAGAATTGAAATAATAAAAGATAAAAAAGAAACAAAAAGTCCTAAAAATAGACCAGAATATATTTATCAAATACCACTTACTTTTATACCCGGAATAGGAAAGAGAGTAATGGACAAATTATTAGATACTTTTGGAACAGAAATGAATATAATTCATAAGTTGTCAAAGGACGATATAGAGGCAGTAGTTGGGGAAAAAGTGGCAAATAATATAATTTCTGCAAGAGAAGGCAAAATGAAAATACAAGCAGGTGGAGGAGGAGTATACGGACAAATTAAGACGTAAGCTATTAATTTGAATTACCGTTGTTATCCCTTATAGATTATAGTTCTTTTTTTATATAAAAATGAATACATATTATGTATAAACTTTTCGGAGGTACATAATGAGCATAATATATAGTAAAAAAAGAAAAAAATCTAGGTTTAAAGAAATTATATTTTCACATATAGAAAACAATATAAAACAGTATTTAATAATAAGTATAGTATTTATTATCGGAATAATAATTGGAGTTATATTTATAAATAATCTTTCAGAAAATCATATTTCAGATATTACAAATTATATAACCTCTTTTGTAGAAGATCTTAAAAATAATAAAGATGTGAATACATTATTATTACTAAAAGAATCCATACGAAAAAATTTGATATTAGGTATTTTTCTATGGTTTATGGGGTCTACTGTTATAGGGATATCAATAGTATATTTAACGGTATGCTTCAGGGGATTTTGTTTAGGTTACACAATTTCTTCAATAATATTAAGCTTGGGTGTGCGGAAAAGGTATGATTTTTTTAATTTCTTCACTTTTATTGCAGAATATATTATTCATACCTTGCATATTAATCCTTAGCGTTAGTGGAATGAACCTGCATAATTCAATAATGCAAGATAAACGACGAGAAAATATAAAGCTTGAAATATTAAGACACACTTTACTTTCGATATTTATAATACTTTTATTGGTATTATCATCTTTCATAGAAGTATATATTTCAAAGAATATTTTATTGTCAGTTATAAAATATATATAAAAATAAATTTTATTTAAAAAGCTATTTACTTTTTTATTTTAATTTGATATAAATATATACATAATAAATCTTCATAAAAGATA
This sequence comes from uncultured Clostridium sp., assembly GCA_964479635.1. Lineage (GTDB taxonomy): Bacteria > Bacillota > Clostridia > TANB77 > CAG-508 > CAG-452. The sequence continues at coordinate 5,438 of CAYZMV010000077.1, forward strand.
TTTTATGAAAATAATATAAGAAAGGAAGCTAAATTATGGAAAAACAAATAACAAATTTTTTAGAGTTTATTAAAAATGATAAAAAACTATCAGAAAATACATTGCAATCGTACAGAAGGGATATAATGCAATATAAAAAATATCTTGAAAGCAACAAAATAAATTACCTTAAGATAAAAACCAATGGCATAAACGATTATTTACAATATTTAAAAGATTTAGATAAAAAATCTTCAACAATATCAAGGAATTTAGCTTCTATTAGATTATTTTATCAATTCTTATTGAGAAATGGACTTGTAAAAGCCGATCCAACAGATGGAATACATTCACCAAAAGTTGAAAAAAGAGTTCCAAACATTTTAACTTCACAAGAAGTATCTTTATTGTTAGATCAGCCAAAGAATGTAGACTTAAAAGGAATAAGAGATAAAGCAATGCTTGAATTTGCATATGCTACAGGTATGAGAGTAACTGAGATAATCTCTCTAAATACTGAAGATGTTAATTT
>CAYZMV010000078.1:0-3224 GCA_964479635.1 uncultured Clostridium sp.
TAATCTTCTAAGTTCATCTGGCGTCATCAAAGGTCTTGCCATTATTTGATCTGATTTATTATATCCCTGTCTCCACATATTTTTATCTTTATTTACAGACCAACTATCTCTATTAATAGTTTTCTCGCCGAGCTCTTTTGAATAATATTCTACTGTTTTTTGTGAATTGCTTCCTAAAAATATCGTGGTATCACAGTTACCAATTATAGTTTCGTGAGATTTTTCATAAACCGCTTCTAATTGATCTAAATTTTGTAAAATAACACTAAATGATATTTTTCTACTTCTTGAAGTCGATATCTTTTTATCAAAATCTGGTATTCTACCTATGTTTGCAAACTCATCTAATATAAAATATGTAGGAATAGGAAGAGTTCCTCCGTTTAAATCAGCAAAGTCATATAACCTTTGTATCATTTGTGCAAAGAATATGGTAAGTAAAAAATCATAGGCTGCGTGTGTATCAGATGAAATAACATATACAGCTGTTTTCTTTCTACCAATATCTTCAAAATTTATAGTATTTGTTGATGTAAGTTCAGCAATTTCTTTTGAATCAAATTTACCAAGTTTTGATTGAAGTGAAGATAGAATTGAACTATATGTTTTTTCTGGTGCAATTTCAATAGATTTATAGAACATTCTTGCAGGATGATCATATGGTAATTGATTCATAAGCTCTGTAAGTAAGTTCCCTGCTCCATTGTTATTTGCAGCCCTAACTAATTCTGCACAACTTGCTAAACTTTGCTCTTCTTCAGGTCTTGTTGCAAGTAAATAATATATCAATGCTTTTAATAGCATTTCTGCCATATCATCCCAATATGGATCAGCTTGATTTTTTATATCACTTTGCCCTTTAACAATTGTGTTTGCAATAATATCAACATCTATTTCATTTTTTATATGCATTAGTGGGTTGTATCCATCACTATTTCTTGGATTTACTAAATTGAATATTTTTATTTCATAACCTTTGCTTCTTAAATAACCTGCTGTTTTATCATATAATTCACCTTTTGGATCTGTAAATACATATGAACCTAAAAGTTGATAGGCATTTGGTATAACATAAGATGCAGATTTACCAGAACCTGAACCGTCCTACAACTAATACATTTGTATTACCCCTTTTATCCACTGGTAGATAATGATTTTCTGCAAGTAATATTCCATTTTTTCTGTCCAGTACTTCATATTGCTCACCTGTTGCCCAATCACTTGAACCATGCTCAATATCTGTATATTCATTTTTAGGCATTGATTTAACAAAGCCTATTACTGCAAAGAATAATAATATAATTGAGAAGAATCCTTCTGTTTTCCAAAATACTCCTACATAAGCATCTGTAAATATTTTTCCTAAATTACCACCTATATCTATTATATTAGAAAACATTTTCTCTATAAAATTTCCAAAATTAAATACTCCATTTTCGGTTGCTTGTACTATACTAACTGTTACAGGCGAAACTAATACTATGGATAATAATACCCATAGTACTGCAATCACTATAAATACATTTTTACTTTTCTTTAAAGTTCTTTCTATTTTATAATTCATATTTTATTCACCTTTTCATTTGTAAAAATAATTATCTATTATCTCTTGAATCTTCTTTCGCCTTTGTATTTTCTGCTTTTATTACAATAATTTCATCTTTTGATAATTTATTAGCCCATTTTGCTTTATATTCACATGGATCCATTTCTCTTCCAAATTGTGGTTTTACTCTTTCTGAATTTGACATACATATCCTCCTTAATTTTCTAATACAGGATTTCCTCCTACTACCCTTATGCTTTCATCTGATAAATCTCTTATCTCAAAAGCAAAATAATTTTTATATGGTTTTAATTTACATTTTCCTTTAACTTTATTTGTTTTTTCATCTAAATATAACACTGGCTTTATTTCTTCTGTAGTTTCTGGATCTATTATAGAAATTGGTCTCTTTAAATTTGGTGTATATTCAACATCTTTATATTCTGTTTCTTGCTCACTATACAATGTTTTAAATTTAAATGGCATTGGTTTTTTAGTAATTAACACTTGGTCTCCTTCTAAAACACCATTGTTGATAACCACTTTTTCCTTTCCAAAAGATAATATAATTAACTTATTTCCTTCTGGTTTAGGTTCGTTTACATAAAATGTTTTTTTCTTTTTTTCTCCTACTAATTCTTCCGTATAATCCAGTCTTTCTACAGTATATTTAGGAGAATCTTTAGCCATTTCTTTTTCTGTTTTATTAATCTCATAAATTACTGTATTTACATCCTGTGAATCTGTTATACTAAAATGTTTACCTTGTACAAATTCTTCCATGCTTTTTAAGCACCTCACTTCTACATATATTAATGCATTTTGTCCTTTGTATAATCCTTTTTAATTATACAATGAAACAAATTATATGTCAATATTTTAAACAAATTATGTGAACTATTTTTAGCGTTTTCTAGAATATTAAACCATTATGTTCTTCTAGGATTAAATTTTGATACATTTTTCAACTTTTCAAATAATTCTCTTTCATCTTCTGTTAATTTTTTTGGTACTACTGTTTTTACTTCTGCTATTAAATCTCCTCTACTTCCTCTTCCATCTTTATATCCCTTTTTAGGAATTCTTACTTGTTCTCCACTTTGTATTCCTGGTGGAATATATAAAGAAATGGTATCATCTATAGCTTCTATATTTACACGCTTACCCAACGCCGCTTCCCATGGCGTTAAAAATAAGTCTGTTACAACATCATATCCTTGTAATTTAAATTTATTATTATTTTGTATATTTATTTTTATGAACATATCTCCATTTTTGCCACCATTTTGTCCTTGCTTTCCTTGACCAATTAGCCTTATTTTTTCTCCATCCCTAATACCCGATGGAATTTTTACTGAAAAATTTTTCATTTTTCCGATTAACTGTTCTCAAAGAAATCTTTTTTTCTGTTCCAAAATATGCATCTTCTATTCCTACATTAATTTCTGTTTCTATGTTTTCACCTTTTATTTGTTTCCATGGGTTTTCCAAAAAACATATTAAAAAAATCACTAAAAATGGAATTTTTATCTCTTTTGCTTTCTTCATATGTTTGTTTTGCTTGTTTTTTACCCACTTGATTATTCCACATTCTATCGTATTTTCTTTTACTACTACTATTCGATAATACTCGGTATGCTTCGTTAATGTCCTTAAATCTTTCTTCTGCCATATCATT